>DIXL01000078.1:0-18045 GCA_002428685.1 Cloacimonetes bacterium UBA6081
TGGAATCAGTGAAGTCCGGATAACGAACAGCACATTTAATCAATCTGTAAGCCATTATTACTTTCAACCGGTAATCAGGATATTTGATGGTGTTTTGCCCATTCAAGCCAATGCCACTGCTTTTTACGTGGAAGGTAACAGATTTAACCTCACAAACAGAGGAGCGGTGGATTTCCATGACAGTTACGGAATATCGTCATTATGGTTCAATAAAAACACCGTTATCGGCGTAACCAACGCATATTATGGCCTCTATCTGCATTCCAACAATCCGATTGTGGCGGGGCAGGATTACTTCAGCTTCAATAACAACACCCTGCGGAACCTAACCCAATCCGGATTGGTGTTATACCAAGGATCAAGCTATACTATCAACAATAACATCTTTGACAATTGCGCTCCTTATGACATCAAATGGACCGGTGAATCCGCGGGATTAGATCCCACAGAAAGCTTAACCATCAATAACTGCTACTTCAACGATTTAGCTAATCACGTAGATACGACGGGAAACCCGGAACAGACTTATACTGCCAACAATCTTGTGGTGGCAGCAAGTCCTCAATTGGGAACCAACCATGAACCACTCTGGAACAATACCGTAATCTCGCTGGTGATCGATAAGGGTGTGGAAAGTATCTCTGATCCTGATGGCACCCCCAGCGATATTGGAGCTATCAGAGCCGGAGACCACAAATACGAGAAATATACTATGCCTGGATCCAGTGGAAATAAATGGATGAGTTTCCCGGTATTGAACGGGATAACTAACGCTTACTGTATGAACGGGAATTTCTTTAATCCGATTCTAGACGATGAATGGTTGCAACTTATCCAGTATAAGCCTCATAATAGCCCAAGAAAGATAATTTATTGGTATGGTAATGATTGGACAAACTATTATGACACGGTTAATAGCTTACAAGGTTACAAAATTCAGATGCTCGCTGGTGCGCCATCTGGTCTTGAGATTAAAACCACCGGATATTTACAGGCTCCTCATACGGTTATCCCTTTGAACCAAGGGGAGAACTGGTTGGGATATTTCCAGGAAACCAGCTCTAAACCCCTGGATGCCCTGGCTCCGATCCTAAATAATATCAGCACAATTCAAACGCAGAATTGGACCATGACAAAAGTACAGGGTTTTGGTTGGATACACAACAGTAGTTGGGTAATTAATTATGGTGATCTGGTGGTAGTAACTGCCGATCAGGAATGTTCTTTCAGTTGGAACAACGCCCAACCTGTAGATCCCAAATCTGTTCCGAAAGCCAAGGAATTTGTTTACACTGAAAAACTGGATTACACCCCATTTTACCTTACAATTCCAGAATCAAAAACTGCCGAGTTGCCCTCTGAGATTGGCTTGTATGTAAATGGAATCTGTAAGGGAGCGGCCGTTGTAGAAGAAGACCTCACCCATATCTGCGCATATTTGGATGCAGGAGAAGAGATCACTCCCGAAAACTCGAATCTGGTATTCTATTACTCAAACAAAGCCATCCCCAATAACAAAGGCATCTACAAGATGGCTCCAGGCCAATTATCCAAAGTTAAAGCTGCAACAACCTATTATACAATGAAGATAACGGACTTGGATAAAGTTACTCCCGTTCCCATTGAAGCAATCCTGCACCAGAACTATCCCAATCCCTTCAATCCCAGCACCACGATTGCTTATGACCTACCTGAAGATGGAGCGGTGCAGATAAGTGTCTATAACATCAAAGGGCAGTTGGTTCAGAAGCTGCTTGATAAACCTCAGGGCATAGGATCTCACTCTGTGATCTGGAATGGCAAGGATGCCGCCGGCTCAGCTTGTGCCAGCGGAGTATATTATTGCAAATTAACGTCAAAAGGAAAAAGCATCACTAAAAAGATGCTGCTAATGAAATAGGAAAATGAGAGGGGGAGGGCAATCCCCTTCCCCTCCTTAATTAGTAAGCAGGAGAAAACAATGCACAAATATATAGTGATGATCGGAATAATCCTTTTGAGTCATTTTGCAGCAGCTACAACCCTCACCGTAAACATAGACGGAACCGGACAGTTTTCCTGTATTCAAGCAGCCATAGTGGCTGCGAATAATGGTGATACCGTTCTGGTTTACCCAGGCAGATACTATGAAAACGTGGACTACATAGGAAAATCTATTACAGTATGTAGCCTGGAGGCAGCAAGCGGAGACAGCACTTACATTGCATCCACCATAATTGACGGCAACAATAGCGGTAGCTGCGTCCGCTTTCTGAATCAGGAACAAGGTGCTATCCTAAGAGGTTTTACTCTGGAACATGGCACAGGATATCCGTATGGGGCTCAAAGTGAACTATCTGGTGGTGGTATACATATACGTTCAAATAGCAGTGTTACGATAGTAAATTGTGATATAAAAAACAACCACTCATCAAAAGGAGCGGGCATGTTTCTTTCAAAAGGCACGGTATATCTAAGTGGAGTGGATATCCACGACAACTATGCCAGCACCTTAACTGCAGGTTTGTATGTCTATAGCCACAGCTCATCTCCAACCAGCATAACTTTCGATTCCATAAACAGGTGTTCAATCTATAACAATTATAGCGGTAACCCGTGTGATATTTCGATCATAGATGTTCAGGCTAATATCGATATATACTTGGATATGACTTCTGTAGCGCAGTTAGACAAATTCTATTATCAGCGAGTTAACATTTTTCAATATACCCAAGGTTATCATGATACCATTTACTCTCAAAGAGCATATCGCCAAGAAGTGAATCACGATCTTTATGTGAGCCCGACTGGAAATAACAGCAATAGTGGATTTAGCCCTGCTGAAGCAATGAAATCTATAACCAAGGCTGTGCACCGGATAGCATCGGATAGCCTTGCAATCAAAACAGTCCATGTCCTTCCCGGTACTTACAACGAGAGTGAAAATGACCAGATATTTCCTATTCCAGGCAAATCTTTTGTCAAAATCCAAGGCGCAAGTGCAGCGGTTTGCACGCTATATACAAGTATTGCAAATGCTTCTAATCTTTCATGTTTTTTTTGGTCGAGTAACCAAGACAGTGTTAGCTTCCAAGGTTTTACTATCACCACTTCTGACGAACCAACCCGAAGATTGACCGCAATTAGGACATGTGATAATAATGTGTTTATGTCAGACATTACAATCCGGGATACCAGAGTCAGTTGGTTGGGAGCATTATTTCTCTACTTACCTCCCCAGAGTATCAGTACTCTCGAAAATGTGAAGATAGCCAACGTGATTACCGATGAATGGATATTCAATGCAAACTTATATACTGGCACATTATCTAACAGTATCTTTGAAAACATCAGCTCTACCTTATCTGACCCTAATAATGAATGGGCTCCTACACTGTTTGATTTATGGGCAAAAGGAACACTTAGAGTTGAGAATTGTGTATTTCGAAATTTCTCGGTTCCAGATATGCAACCAACTTTGCATATCTCAGATCCCAATCAACCAACAGGACTAGTGGATATTGTAGTATCAAACTGCATCTTCGACAACCTTGGAACAGATAATGAATCACCCATTGGTTTCAATAACCGCAATGTGGAAAACTTTCAGGTGAATAACTGCACATTTATCAATAATCGGGGCTCAACCGGAGCCGTAGGTTTAACCGGCAGAATTTATATGAAGAATAACATCTTTTACAATCCTGCCAGCCCCAACGAAATTCATCTGTATTTATCAGCTCCTTATGGCACTGATTCTCATGTCTATTTAGATTATAACAATATTCGGGGTGGTGAATCGGCGGTTTACAATCCCTACAGCAACAATCATGTGTATTATGGCGATACAAATATCAGCAACGATCCGGCTTTTATTAGCCTGATTCCCGGCCATCCACAGTATGCCATGCTATCGGATAATTCCCCTTGCATCAATACCGGAACCCCGGATATTAGTACTTTACAGCCTTTGCCCTATGACTTGGCGGGAAACTGGAGGGTTTGGGATGGACGCATTGACATGGGCTGTTATGAATATGGCTCTGTGCCTTGGGTTACAAATGACGATCCCATTATTCCTGCGGTGGATAACGTGATTACTGCCACCAACTACCCCAATCCCTTCAATCCCAGCACCACCATAGCATTCAGCCTTCCGAAGGCAGGGATTGCCACAGTGGAGATATATAACCTGAAAGGCCAGAAGGTGCGTAGCCTGCTACATGCCAAGCTGTCTTCCGGAGAACATAAAGCGGTGTGGGATGGCACTAATGACGATGGCAAAACCGTTTCCAGCGGAATCTACTTCTATCGTGTCTGCTGCAACAAACAAACCTGCACCGGCAAGATGATTCTGGCGAAATAGGCGAGAATAAAGTGACAGCATTCGCTGTGAGATTGCATGTGCCAGCCATTGCTGTGAGACTAAGCATAAAATCTGTTACTATGAGAATAAAGAAGATTTTGTTGCCAACTTTTAGTGTGTTATTCGCCGTAAACTGTCTCTATGCTACTGAGCAGGATAGCAGGAACATGCAAGACGGTAGCATTCAATACTCTACCTCAATCGGCAAGTACAAATGGATGAGTTTCCCTGTTCTGTTTCGGGCAGAACAGGATAATATCCTGGGGAATTTGCTTATGCCCATCGTGAAT
Organism: Cloacimonetes bacterium UBA6081; assembly: GCA_002428685.1. GTDB lineage: Bacteria > Cloacimonadota > Cloacimonadia > Cloacimonadales > Cloacimonadaceae > Cloacimonas. Next base: position 4,636 of record DIXL01000078.1, read on the forward strand.
CAAAACACTCTGGATTGGGTAATGTTTAGATCATATGCAGAACGTCCCCGGAAAATGGAGTTTGTTACCTCAAACCTCATCTTTGGCGACACCCCCGTCCATAGCCATCAGGGATTTAAAGTAAAGCTGAATCAAGCTTGTAAAGAGACGCAAAAAATAAGTATTACCGGCAAAGAACAAAACCTGAACACCACAATCGAGCTTTTTGCCAAAGATAATTTGGGCAATTTCACAGAGAACTGGATTGGATACTTCAATCCGCAAAGTGCAAGGATATTGGATGCCATAGGGCCTATTCTTAACAAGGTGTTATCTGTGAAATCACAGTATTGGAGCATAGGGCGTAAACCTGAGGGCGGATGGGTAGGAGATGTGGATAACTGCATAATAAACTATGGAGATATGGTAGTCATTCGGGTGGAGGAGAACTGTGATTTAACTTGGAATCATGGAAAACCGGTTAATGCTGTTTTCGCCAAAGCACCCCAACATTTTCAGTTTGAAGAGTATGAGAACTACATTCCTCTGTATCTTGAATTTTCTGATCTGTCCGATAATGATATGCCTGCTGAAGTTGGTGTTTTCATCAACGATCTTTGTGTGGGTGCAAGCAGAGTAAATGGCAAAACAACCTCCATTTGCGTCTATCCCGATAGAAAAGACTGGCTTAGGAGGGAAAACTTCCTTTTGGTATTCCATTATCAATCCGGCACTAAAAAGATATGCTACTTTCAGGATAGCAATCTTCTGGAAGTATCGTTTCACGGAACCAACTACTTTTATCTGCCTGTGAACAGATCCTGTCTGATGGTGGACGCCAACTATGAAGATAAGATAACCCAAGTGTGGACCGCCCATAGAAATAGAGAAACTGAGGTATCTTACGAATTAGCTTCGGATGGAAAAGTTATTCTTGAAGTACTCGACAGATTTGGTAAACAGGTAACAACTCTGGTGGACTGCGCCAAGGTTAGTGGCTCGCATCGCGTAGTTTGGAATGGCACCGATAAATATGGCAGAGCCGTTTCCAGCGGTATTTATCACTATCGGCTAACCACCAAAGACAAGAGCATCACCAAAAAAATGCTGCTGCTAAAATAACCTAAATTGGTATAGGGAGAGTTTTTGCTCTCCCTATACCCTAAAAAAATAAAGGATTTGAGGATGAAGATATCAATACTTGCCTTACTGATACTAACCATACTGGACATGGTGCATGCAGCTACCTTAAGCGTGGCTTTGGATGGCAGCCAGGCTTACACCAGCATTCAAGCCGCTATAGAAGCTGCCAATAATGGTGATACCGTTCTCGTTTACCCTGGTAGATATTTTGAAAACATCGACTACATAGGCAAATCCATCACTGTCTGTAGTCTGGAATCCACTACCAACAATAGCACCTTTATCAGCAGCACAATCATTGATGGCAATCAAAACGGTTCATGTGTGGCCTTTCGCAATGCAGAGCAGAATGCAACGCTAAGGGGTTTTACCATTACCAATGGTATCGGAGAACCGATTTATGCTGGTGAATTGCGCAAAGGTGGTGGTGTCTTTATACTGCAAGCTATACAGGTCAATTTAATAAACTGTTTAATAACAGAGAATCGATCTGGAAGGGGTGGGGGGATTTATTCAATTCAGAGTTCACTCTTTCTCTCAGGTCTGCAAATACATAACAACTACGCACTTGCTAATGCAGGGGGGATATGTCTTGATGGAGGGCCGACTCACTATCCAACTATTTTATTCGATTCTGTTAACCGCTGTTCAGTCTATTCAAATTATAGCGCAAATCCAGTAGATATTCGTGTGACAGATATCATGTCAAATTTACAAATCAATCTAGATATGTTTACAGTTAATACTCCTGATAGGTTTTATATAGCAAGGCATAGTAATACTGCAATCTATGAACAATACGACGACACGGTAGATATTGAAAGGGCTTATCGAGACGAAGTCAATCATGATCTATTTGTGAGCCCCAGCGGTAATGATAACAATTCCGGGCTGAGCCCCTCTCAAGCAATGAAATCCATTACAAAAGCAACTCATAGAATAGCTGGAGATAGTCTGAACGTAAAAACTGTCCATGTTTTGCAGGGCACTTATGTTGAGGGAGCAACCGATCAGATTCTTCCGATTCCCTTGAAATCCAATGTAAATATAATCGGAGAGGGCTCAGGGCTTACAACAATTGCAGCCTCATCTCCAACACATACAAATCAAAAGCTCATGTTTTATGGTGATAGATGTGCTAATATTACACTCAGTGGCTTTACAATAAGCTCCACCATCAGCGAAGGAAACATGCCAATAGGATTATTGAACCTATCTAGCAACATCTCAATATTAGATATTGTGGTGCATGACATGGTTGTTCGAGATATAGGGGCTGTGTTTATTATGGACTGTGTAAAATCCAGAATAGAATCCTTAGTGATTAAAGATATTACTACACCGGAGAAAGCGGTTTACGTTTCTGATACTAAATCAGCTGTTATCCGGAATTCAATCTTTGAAAATATCCACTCGACATATAGTTCTCCGGACACTCCCGGTGATGATAGCTGGGGTGGTAGCGTAATCGACATCTGGGTTTCGGATTCACTTTCGGTAGAAAACTGCGAATTTAGAAACATATCTGTTGTTAACAATCAATCTACTTTTCATATAACTCTAGGTTACGGATTCACTACTCCCTTGATTGGGGATATCACAATCAACAACTGTTTGTTTGAAAACATCAGAACTAATGGGGTGTCTTCCATTGGATTTCATACGAATAGATATGGTGAATATCAGGTTTCGAATTGCACATTTTACGAAAACTATGGTCTTGCAGCAGCAGTGGGTGTTTATGGAAAAGTGGATATGCGCAACAATATCTTCTCTAATCACGACGCAGCTAATGAGATAGTAATGCATCGTGCCATACCCGATTTGGACATGATAGGTTTCTTGGATTTCGATTACAACTGCATACCAGGTGGTGAAGCATCAATATATAATACTGATCCACGTAACACGGTTATTTATGGGTTGAATAACCTTGAAACTGATCCCCAGTTTGCCAGCATCAATGTAGGTAGTCCTGAGTATTTACATTTGGCAGCAAGTTCGCCTTGCATCAATACCGGAACCCCGGACATTAGTGCTTTACAACTTTTGCCTTATGACCTTGCAGGCAATTGGCGGGTATGGGATGGCAGGATAGATATGGGCTGTTATGAGTTTGGTTCGATTCCTTACGTTGATAACGATGATCCCATTACACCTTCTTTAGTGGATAGAATAACCGCAACCAACTACCCAAATCCCTTCAACCCCAGCACCACCATAGCATTCAGCCTTCCGCTTGCCGGCAGAACCACGCTTGATATCTATAACCTGAAAGGCCAGAAGGTGCGGCAGTTGCTGAATGCCAATCTCCCTTCCGGTAGCCACAAAGCTGTGTGGGATGGCAGCAATGACAATAATCAACCCGTTTCCAGCGGCATCTACTTCTATCGTGTCTGCTGTGCCGATCAAGCCTTCACCGGCAAGATGATCTTGGCGAAGTGAGTTAGCTGGTAATGGTATTCAAAATATCGTTGCTTCAGCTCCGGGAGATTTAATTATGTGGTAACTATTCAACAAACTCCTGTATGATTTGGGCTAACATATTATTTTGTATGTGAATACGTTGATGATTGTTCGATTCCTCAAAGAGAAAGTACTTTTCGCAGGGATATTATAAGCGCATAGGATACAAATATTTAGTAATTTTGGGGTGCCATCCTTTGGAGTCAAAATAGTAATATTGATATCAGAATCATGTTTTGTAACGCAAAATACATCTTACTAAGAACATAGCTACAACGATATTATGTTCGTAAAATTTAGCCTGGAGGTGTATCATAAAAAAAATGATACTACTTACTCTTGTTATTTGGCTGCCATTGTTGCTATTGGCAAGCAACGGCAATTTTCTGCAACTACTAAAAAAAGGCATGATAACCATGCCGGAACAACGTGGCTACCGCAAAGCCCAGTATTTAGTTGATGAACACAATGGCACAAACTGGGTTCAGGAAGACAAAACCATTTATTACTACAAGGCAAATGACGCCCGGCCAGATTCCATCAAGATTTTTTTACGTTTACCGAGGGCGGTGGGTGGATTACATGGTTTGCAATATCCAATACAATTCAGCCGGAAGACGCACTCAAAACACCTATTATATGCTGGACGAGTCAATTGGCCGCATGCTAATGATGAAAATGCAGGCTATGTATGATACGCAGAATCGCTTAGAGGGTTTTGGCAGCCGAAGAACCGGCCAGCCAGCCGGTGGAGCAGGCCATTTGAATGTTGAATCCACCGGTGGGCAAGCTGTAATCCATAATTTCCCCGGCAAAGAACAGGCCTGGGCAAAGGCGGGATTGCATGGTTTTGGCATTGATTTCAGCCAGGGGAATTCCGCCTGCACTGGCCATGGATGAGCTTATATCCTGCACTTTGGCAATTGTGAAGCGAAAGGACTTCAGGATTTTAAGCAGCGGACTGAGGGCAGCTTTGTTATAAGACTCCAGGGCTAATGTGCTGCTGAGGGATAAACGCTTTAGCATGACGGTAAGCAGGCTGCGGGGAACTCCCGTGGCTTGCAATGCGTTCAAAGTGGTTATTCCGCGGCCACGTTTCTTCAGCTCGCCAATCAAAATATCGGCATTAGGCAGCAAGCAAACTGAGATTTCGTCTCCTGCGCGGACTCTGTGGCAGTTGTCCAGGATCACAGGCCCCGAAAAACCGCTGTGGGTGAACAGCAAATCGCCAATGGCTATGTGTTTCTGCTTGCCAGAAATAAAGCTTAGCTCCATCTGTTGCAGGGAGGCACCTGCGCAGGTGGCATATTCACCAAAGCCAACCAGTTCCACGTTTCCCAGGGCGGTGCGAAAAGGGACAGCTTGATGTCCCAAGCTTTTAGCCAGTTTCAGCCCTTGTCCATCCGAGCCGGTTTGGGGATAGCTGGCACCTCCTGTGGCGATAATCAATTTATCGCAGCCAAGGTTTTGTCCGCTGAGCAGTTTCAGCTTAAAGCCGCCTGACGCCATCTTTTCCACAGAGGCAACTCGGGCTTCATAGCTTAGCTTTGCACCAGCCTGCCGAACCTGATTTAACAAAGCGTCCCTTACCTCGGATGCCTTCATACCGGCGGGAAAAACTTTACCATCCTCGCGCACCAGATGTTTGCAGCCTGCTGCGTTTATAAGCTCTACCAAGGAAGTGTTGTTCAGGCTGTAAAACGCCGGTTTCAGGTAGTTTCCAAATTCCTCGCAGCTTGCCAGAAACAAGTCTGTGGCAAGGTTATTGGTAAAATTGCATTGTCCGCTGCCACTTATCAGCAGCTTTTTACCCGCTTCGGCACTACCTTCCAAAATCAGGATTTCGGCTTGTTTGCCGCTCAAAGCCCGTCCTGCGGAAATTGCGGCACAAAGTCCCGCCGGGCCAGCTCCGATGATAATGATGCGAGCTTGGTTCATTTCCTTAAAACTGCTTTGGTGAAGATTTGTTTGGGGATGGGGGTGTCAAATTCTATTTTATCGATGAAATACTCGGTTCCCTTGCCCTCTTTCAGCTTGTCTTTAAATTCAATTTTACGGGGATACCAGCGACTGCCAATGCTTTGAACGTCCGATACTTTGATGGTTTTCAATAGTTTACCGCTTTTGGCATACCATTCTTCGAACAAGGCCAGGTAACGCTGCTTATCCACATAGACGATGCGTTTGTGATAGGCTACTCCGGCTTTTTTGGCGGTTAGCGTAAGAACCCAGCAAGCCCGGCCTTCATAGGTGGCTTCTTTATCCACGGTGGCGTTGTAATCTTCCTGCAAGGTGCATTCTTCCATAAATCTTCGTAGGAGAGGTCGCTGCCCATCACGGATTGTTTTAGCATATTGCCCGAAATCTGCACACTGCGATCTGTGTTGGGGTCATAAATCCACAGGTCTTTACTTAGCTTCAGCATTTTGGTGCCTTTTTCGCGAGGCGGCGAGGTATATTCGCTGTAAAACCTGTCGTTACCCTGGGAATAATTTATCGAGCTAACCTTTCTGGAGGCTCTGCGGCCGTGAACAACCATGCGCGTGGTGGAAATAGATGTGGTGGAAATCATGTTTTTATCCACGGCTTTCAGGATTTCGGAAGCAGTGGGTGCGGCAGCAAGTTTGGCAGCTTCGCGGGCGTTGAACCTACTGTCCTTGTAAAAGCCCAGAATTTCACCTGCTCCGCCTTCCATATCAAGAAGAGTGCGAATATCGGGAACATCCAAAAGAGCACCGAAGCTGATACGCTGCACCCATTCCAACTATGCTATGAGGGCAGAAGTAACATTATCCGGTTGTAATGTAGATATGGTGTTTCCGCTATTTGTCAGCATATTCTCGTTTGTAAATGCCAAACCATTGGCAATTCCCAAGGTGAAATCCCAACATATTGTTGCGCCGGAAGAATAAGCGGCAGGTGGGATGGAGCTGTCAAATTTGCTTCCACTAGCCTCAATCCATGCTCCAATGGCACCATCGTAACGGTGATCCAAGCCCAAACGGAACTCTTTTCCTAAGGGTAATTCACGCTGATGATAGCTGATGGCTGTTTCTCCAAGGGGATTGGGCAATTGATAACGACCCCCAAACTCCAGGCTGTTATCCCTGCTGGCGAAAAGTTCATTGCCTTTAACCCTATCTTCTCCCCACACTGTCCATACCCATAAATTGCTGTTATTTAACCAATTGTGTTTAAATAAAGCCGCTTTTACACCTTCGGTTTCTTCACTTTTGTCCAGGGGATCAATTCTATCAAACCATTGCAGTGGCCTGAGGATTTGGGCACTGCCAAGGCTAAGTCTTTGCAAGCCGAGGCGGACAGAGCTTTGCGGAAGACCGGCAAACAACCAGTAACGATAGTGTTTAAAGCTAAAGCTGCGTTCAATTTCATTTATATCTCCCCAAATGAATTTGGTCTGAGCCACAAAGCTATATTCTGTTTGCAATTCAATTTCTTGCTTAGGTTTGTATGAAGCGGAAAATGTAGGTTGCCATGATCCAATCACTCTTAGGCTATCCTGGGCAAAATTATGATTGATCAATGAATAGAAATTATTGTCAAAAGAGGCATCAAGCTCCGAGCCAAGAACAATTGATATGGAGAATACCGATAGCAAGGCAGTTAGAAAAAGGCGTTTTCCGGCTGTCCTGGTAATTTTATATCCATTCTGTTGGTCTAAAGTTTGTGGGGCAAATGTTTGAGTATAAATGCTCATATGCTTGCACAACCTTGCTTCATTGTCCTTTTGAGCTAATATTCTAAAGCCGCTATTTTTGCCAAGAGATTTCTTCTGATATAAAAAGGGATGCAGTCCAGAGGATTGCATCCCTTTGTTGTGTTGCCTGTTATTCCTTACGCTTAAGCGCAAGGGATAGACTTGGGATTATTTGACGATTACCATTTTTAGGGTTTTATTTACGGAAGGGGTGCTGAGCTTGTAGAAGTAGATTCCACTGCTGCAGGCATTTCCATTTACATCGTGTCCATTCCAGGTTAAGAGATTGTTTCCTTCGGTGGTTTTGAAGGTTTTAATAACCTGACCCAGGACATTGTAGATTGTTACGGTTCCGGTTTCGCCGGCTTTGATGTTGACTTCGATATTGGTGCTTCCGTTCATCCGGAAAGGATTTGGATAAGCCCCACGCAGGGTAGTGTATTCGGGTAGCACGGGGGGAACTTCACCTTCCACAGTATATGTTCCGGCCAGCATGGGTTCGTTACCCAAAGCACCAAACACATAACCCGTGTAGATAGGTGTGGCAAAAGGTGCGCCATTGAAATAAATTTCTGCACCTAAATCGCCAGGAACAATACCGGTTACATCGTGAGAAGCAACAGTGTAGGTGTAGGTTTCCAGCACACCCAGGGTATAGATATCGTAGATGGGTGCTGCTTCATTTCTGTTATCTCTCCAGGCGTAAATTGCATTATCTGTGGCAGTTCCGCTATAAGCAATCATAGGATAGGTTTGGTCTGTATCCCAAGTGCAGATTATATAACCACCCACATCAGAAGGATTTCCAGAAGCGTCTAAATGATTGCCATAGACGTCGTAACCGTTAGCAGCCAGATTTTCACCGGTTTCATATACAATTATGGCACCGTCGGCACCATCAGACACTGCCTGGGGGTGCAATTGATAGGAGTCGTGAAGGGTGCTCACCGGCACATACGAATTGATGCCACCGCCTGCCCACTGAAGGGTGCCAGTAGTTCCACCGGCTCCGCCCCAGATCTTTTGGGCATAGATGTTACTGTCTGTGCCGCTTAACCAATGTTCCCAAACAATTATGGCAGCATATTGTCCGGCGCTGACGATAACTGGATTGATTTGATCATAGGCGATAGCCATGATCTGCACGCCATTTGCAGTCCATTGGATAGCATCTGCATAAACTCTCTGGGCAAATATGTCCCAGGTGAAGTTTACATTATCTTCCCAAACAATGATGGCACTACAAACTGCATCATTAACCAGTTTTGGGTTCTTTTGGTTGTTATTGGCAATACATGCATTCACACCGGCGTTATTCCATACGTTTGCACATGCAGAATCTATCCGCTGTGCAAAGATATCATAGTCTGTGGCAATTGAATACTGCTCATAAGCAATAATTGCTCCGCCGGCTCCGTCTATGCAAATATCCGGATTAACCTGATTTAAGGATTCCGCCGCAAGCTGTAGCCTGGTACCGTTGGCATCTCCGGTTAGGCTACCATCCAAACTAATGCGCATGGCATAGATGTCATAATCGCCACCAGAGATGGCACGGGCATCAGACCAGGTAACAAAGGCACCGGCCGCACCCACAGAAACAAGCTTGGGCGCAGATTGTTCGGAAGTATCGTTACAGATAAGCAATCCGGTTGCACCCCCCCATCCGGGGTAAACATCGCCATTGGTATCAATTCTGGTGGCATAAATATCCATATTGACGTTGCGATCATCCTGCCAGGCTATTATAGCACCACCGGCACCGTCGCTAACCATAGAAAGGTTAACCTGATTGTTGGCTTGGCTGATGATGAGCTTTCCTGTTTGGTGTTCCAGCCATTACATATGGCCATCATCACTAACTCTTTGGGCATAGATATTGTTGTTGCCAAGGGCCCGCTCATCCTGCCTGGCAATGATAGCACTTCCATCATTGGCACTTACAACTACTTGATTGATCTGATTGTTTACTGTTTTAACTACTGGTATGCAATCCAGGATATTTTGAGCCCAGAAAATACTGCTGATAGCTGCCAGCAGAACGACGAGTATAATTTGCTTACGCATGTTTATCTCCTTGTTTAAAGGGGGTTTTGAGTATATTTTTCAAGTTTGCCTTAAACATGTATCTCAAGCATGACAGCAAAGCCAGCTCCGTCAACACTTCGGCAAGTTTGTTAATCACGTTTTTCAGCTTCATTTCGTCGTATTCCTTTGGTTAAAGAATTCGAACCGGTTAGTTCATTAGTTTTCTACTTCGAATTCAATTCTGCGGTTCTTGGCACGGCCATCTGAGGTATCGTTGGAAGCAATGGGTTCAGCTTCGCCTTTACCAATTACCTTAATCCGGGAAGAATTGATTCCTTTTGCAGTTAGCCAGTCTTTTACGGCTTGGGCGCGTTTCAGCGATAGGGTGCGATTGCTTTCATCGCCGCCGACACTATCGGTATGCCCCAGAATTTGGACGTTAACATCCGGATTGGCTTTCAGGGATTCATACACTTTATCCAGAATGGTTTTTGATTCAGGTAGAATAGTTGCTTTGCCGGAAGCGAACATAATGCCTTCCAACACCACTTTCTTACCTTTAGACATGTCCAGCAGATCGTCTTTGGGATCCAATGGGTTCTTGCCGGCTTTAATTTCAGCTCCGTCATTCATGCCCCCACCATCGGTATCTATCTTAAGGGGATCGGTGCGGTGGGTCATCAATTCGGCGTAGTCACTCAAGCTGTCGCCATCGGTATCAGCTTTGTTGGGATCTGTTTTGTATTGGTTTATTTCAAGTCCGTCAGTTATGCCATCCTTATCGGAATCTGCCACTAACGGATCGGTGCGGTGTTTCAGAACTTCATCACCATCGGAAAGCCCGTCATTATCGGTATCTTTTTTGTTGCGATCGGTGCGGTATTTTTGTTGTTCATCCACATCGGTAAGGCCATCCCCATCAGTATCAATAAGGGTTTTGTCTGGGGCAGGGGGTGTAACTACTGGGGGTGGTGTAACTACAGGCGGGACAATTTTTGGCTCAAGAGGCTTGTCAATATCGTCCTTGGGATCCAAGGGATATTTGCCTGCTTTAATTTCAGCACCGTCATTCAATCCTCCGCCATCAGTATCTATGTTCAGCGGATTGGTAAGATAGGCTGTTACTTCCGAATAATCGGATAAGCCATCATTATCGGAGTCTGCTTTTAAGGGATCAGTTTTATACTGATTTACTTCCAGGCCATCGCTCAAACCGTCTTTGTCAGTGTCTGCTATCAAGGGATTTGTGCGATACTTTAGAACTTCCTCACCATCGGAAAGACCATCGCTGTCCGTATCCATTGATAGGGGATCTGTGCGATATTTATTAACTTCATCGCCATCGTTCAAGCCATCTTTATCTGTATCAACAGCATTGGGATCAATTTCCGGCTTTTTCTCGGGAGTAATCACTGCAATTTTGGCTTCCTTCTTTATGTAAGGCTTCGTGAATACCACGCCTAAATTTACATTGAAATAGCCATCGTGCTTCTTATCGGTAAAGCGGTTAGTTTGGCCATCCGAACGAATTCTGTCGTCCATTTTATCCGAAATTGCCAAAACGTATCCGCCGTTAATCTCAATGAGAAATTTTGGACTCATTTTGGTTTGAAATCCGAAACCGACTGGAACTACTGGAAAGATATCAGATTGATTATCGCCCAGGTCTTTTGCGCCACCCACACCTGCATAGATGTAAGGTGATAAAAGATTCATCTGAACGGGTCTGAATAAAAACCGAATGTCTCCCGTTATAAGTTTTGAATCATATATAACTCCAGCTTTTAGAGGTGTATAACCCAAACCAAAACGGGTCATTAGCTGCCTGGACATTGCCAGTTGAAAATATCCTCTGCCGGATGGGACCCATTCTTCTTCTTCACTTCCGGCATTGTCTCCTTTGGCAATTCCACCTTCAATTCCGTAGCCCCAAACTGAGCCTATGGACTGTGCATTGGCAATACTGAAAGTTAAGATCAATATCGTCAACAGCATTAAGTAATTACTTGTTTTCATTGTTTGCTCCTTGCTTTTGTGCGAGTATCAAAAGGGTTGGTTTTGATACTCAGCGGTTAGTTTCTTTGCTCTTCACAATTATCAATAGCGAAGAATTAGTTCGACAGTAGCATAGATATTCAGATACATATCGAAAGATTCATACTTAACGATCAAGCGAAATAATCACATGGCATAACCACATGACACTATCACTCGATAGTATAATCGCTAATCCAGTAAAAGCAAAACATATTTTTGGTTGACACTTTTCTAACTCTTTGTAATTCAAAAAGCTATATCGTCAATTTTGTATTTGAGTTCCGAACCCTTACAGCGCAATGGTTTGCCCTATGCGGAATTTATTGCTCCGATCTATTTTCAAGCCCCCAAAATAAATCTTTCATTATTCCAGAAATATTTGGTTTTATTTGAAAAATCAATTAGGATGTCATAAGGACAAATCTAAGCTGACTATGCCCTTAATCTTAACGTTCATTAACTCGTGGCGGGAGGCCAGATATAATGACATCTACTTTAGAAATGCAAACTCGAAAATATTTGCCGGCCGAACCGGAAAGAATATCACACGCCTTTGGAATTCCACAATATAAGGCTGAAGATATTCCTAACCCTCCAGAACCAAACACCCCCAGAGGACAAATATTTATCGCAGCCACAAAATTGTTTGCTGAGTATGGATTCAGGGATACTACTACACGTGCCATAGCAAAATTGGCAGGCGTAAAACAAGTTATGCTGTATTATTACTTTGGCACGAAAGTGGAGCTGTATGAAGCTGTGCTGAAATTCGAAGGAATTACTATGTTAGCGGTAATTTTTGGGGACAACCCTCAGAATAAATCTCCGGAAGAGATGCTTATAGAATCTCCTCTCAGGCTGATGACAGTTTTGCATGATAACCCCCGATGGGCTTCTTTGCTCCGGCATGAAATTGCCGATGGAGCGGTTCACCTGCGCAATGCCTTGAAAGAGGTATCCCCAAAAGGTCCTTTAGGTGCAAATCAGCATTTTCATGAAGCGTATTTGGAATCTGTGCGAACCGGTAGAGCAGTTAGTTTGCCGGTGGAAGCAGTGCGCGAATGTCTGCTGGCAATTGGTTACAGTGCCATTTATCTTGCTCCCTTGATTTCCATGATAAACGAGCGCGATTTTCATGATGAACAAGTATGGGAGGAGTGGAAACTTACGCTCAGCACCATTCTGAAAAGGGGATTGCTGACTGCCGAATCACGCGTTTAGATATTAAGGGTTTATAATTTCTGCATGAAGTTAAAAGTTCCCCTCATCCGCCAAGCCACCGATTCCAGCGACTGCATTTTTGCCGCTTTGTCCATGGTGCTGGCTTATTATAAGATAGTTAAGCCGGTCAGCCAGCTAAAGGCAGAGATAGAGGACTGGTTTGTTCCCTCTGTAGCAATTTATCTGCTGGAGCTTGGTTTTGAGGTGGAAATTGTTACTGCCCATCCCAAGCTTTTTACCCTGCAAAACATCAAGCTAAGCCAAAAACAGATCCGCAAGCGGTTTTTTGATCTGCAATTGATGGATGCCAACAATCACGATGACGAAATGGTGCTTCACTATTATATAGAATTTCTGGACAAAGGTGGCCGCGTCAAAGTGGCTGTTCCGGGAATTGAGGATATTGGGTCAGAAATAACCGCCGGACGGCCTTTGATTGCCATTATAGATCAGAACATTCTGGGCGGAGATTATCCTGGCAGCTATTTGCATGCCAATACCATTGTCGGTTATAATAGTAAGGAAATTCATGTGCTGGATCCCTTGTGGAATGAAATGGGTGGCGAGAAAAGCTGGCCTATTGCAAATTATTTGTATGCCATAACCATAGGTATTCGCTATGATTTGGATCATGGCACTCTGATAAAGATACATCCAAACTGGGAGAAAATCAAGCACCAAGGATAAAGAAACCCAGATCACACATATTAAGTCTGGAGTCGATCCGGCTGTAGTATTTATGAGCTTACAGATATCTCTCCAAGCCGGATGGACTACAGGCGGGGTGTAGTGAGAGAGGTGCCGTGTGTGTAGTGAGA
>DIXL01000078.1:18071-18597 GCA_002428685.1 Cloacimonetes bacterium UBA6081
CTGCATGATAAGAGGCAACTATGTCTTGGTATTGGCAGAAACGACTCCACACTTAGTCCTTTCTGCCTGCATGATAAGAGGCAACTATGTCCTGGTATTGGCAGAAACGACTCCACACTTAGTCCTTTCTGCCTGCATGATAAGAGACTACTGTGTCCTGGTATTGGCAGAAACGACTCCACACTTAGTCCTTTCTGCCTGCATTATTGGAGGCTACATTAAGTCTGGAGTCGATCCGGCTGTAATATTTATGAGCTTACAGATATCTCTCCAAGCCGGATGGACTACAGGCGGGGGTGTAGTGAGAGAGGTGCCGTGTGTGTAGTGAGAGAGGTGCCGTGTGTAGTCCTTTCTGCNNCTGCATGATAAGAGGCAACTATGTCCTGGTATTGGCAGAAACGACTCCACCCTCTCGCTTTCGCAATTGTCTCTGCAATTACATTAAGCCTGGAGTCGATCCGGCTTTGATATTTATGAGCTTACAGATATCTCTCCAAGCCGGATGTCAACGGAATTTTAATATGCA
>DIXL01000071.1 GCA_002428685.1 Cloacimonetes bacterium UBA6081
GTGCATATTAAAATTCCGTTGACAAGTGTATTTTATGCCGTCCCGAAGGGACTCATAAAGGTTTCTCAGGATCGCATAATACTATCTAAAATGTCGTCCTCACGGGACTCAACCTGCATTTGTGATATAGTTTTCACACGGTCTCGGAGGCGGGACGACAAAAACATTATAAAATCCGATTTAATGCTCTGAGATAGATAATGCCACTCACACACTCACACACACTCACACACACACTCACTCACACACACTCACTCACACACACACTCACACACACTCACACACACACTCACACACACACTCACTCACACACACACTCTCACACACTCACACACACTCACAATGAAATCCGATTTAATGCTCTGAGATAGACAATGCCCCAGGATTTCTCCCGGGGCATTTCATTAATTTATAACCGATAAACCAGCAACAGGTAAACTTGTTAACCAGTTAATCAATTAAGCTGTTAATTATTTCATCAGCATCATTTTGCGGTTTTCTACCTTGCCATTTGTGGACAAACGATAGAAATAGATACCGCTGGAAACTTTGGAGCCGCTGTTATCGGTTCCGTTCCAAACTATGTTGTTCTTTCCAAAGGTAGCATTACCATCGAAAAGGGTTTTCACCAACTGACCCTTAACGTTATAAACGGCAAGAGTGGCTGGGGCAGTTTTGGGCATATCGAAGCTAATTGTGGTTTCGGGATTGAAGGGATTGGGATAGTTCTGATTTAGCATACCGGTAACAGAAGTAACAGTATTGTCTTCATTGGCAGTGCCGGGGAAGACAATCTGCAACTCGGTAAACATCACGGTGCCGCCATCGTTGGTAGGATGGACGGGAGGAGAGATGGAGAACGAGCCCCAAGTGTTGTCATCATAGAACATGATGCCGATTTTGCCAACTTTATGACCATCCTGTTCACCAACATAGATAACTTTGTTGGCTGGATAAACCCACATAGGTTTCAAACCGGCAAATTGAGGAGTCCTAACGTTATCCAAAACAATAGGTTCGCTCCAATGTTCACCATTATCAGAAGTTACGGATATGTAGATCATCGGGGTATTGGCATAGGCTGCGTAGTCTGTATCGGTATCTACATTAATCCATCTGGCATACTGAGAATCCTGCCACATGGCAACCATCATTCCCTGGTCATTGCCTTCGGTGATCTTAGTATTGGAATAATGGAAATACATGGCATCGCCATGAGCTGCTTCATCCCAATAGGGGAAGGGGAAAACCGTTTCAGGGCTAAGGTAATAATTTCCGTCGTCGGCAAGGAAATACTCGGCCTCGCCCCAAGGAGCTTCCACATCCCAAGGTGTGTAAACTTCGTTGAAGGTATCTGCAGGATTCTTCTGGGGATACACTTCGGTGCGAGTAAATTGCTCTGTTTGAGGGTCAAAGACGTATTCCTTCACAGTTTGGAATTCACCCCAATATCCACCATCTTTTGTGGATTGAGCCCAGGTTCCCAGAACATGGATTTTGCCATCAGAATCAACTGTGGCATTAAGGTGAGAGGAGCTGGCCATAGCCCAAACCAGAAGACTATCTGCATAGGGCACACTGCCATCACCAACAAAGTAGCCGGTGCCACCTTGCTGACCTGCAGGATTCCAGGAATCATACCAGCTATAATCGCTTATTCTGCTCCAGGTACCCTGACCATAATTTCCACATTTGAAGATATCCATATCTGCTTCTCTGATATTAGTGGTACCATCAGATTCCGTAGCAAAGTGATAACCTGCATAATATACGTTTCCGGCATCATCGGTGGTGATGCTATGGAAGGGACGACGCCATTCTGAATCATGATTCCAGTTGTCCATTTCGGGAATGGTTATATAGCTCCACACCAAGGGAATTCCGCCTTCGATATCATCACCATTAAAATCAGCGTAAGCGATAAGAGGATTTTCGGATGGGCCATAGGTGTGGGTAACAGCGTTCCGATTGATAATGTAAACGCGGTTTTTGCCTGCTACAGGAGAGGGTCCAATCTGAGCAGTTGGCCAAATGAATTCATTATCTATGGATGAGCCACTGCCGGCAGTGATGGGATAGGGGTTATTCACGATAATTTGAACATCATTGAACAATCCTGCGATACCGGCCATGAAAGCGTCGGAAGTAAACTGAACTTCCAGTTCTGCATCGGTATCAGTATTGGCATGCCAGGCATACAGGGGTTTTCCCGAAACTGGATCAACCGCGCAAGTAGAATAACCTTCCCTGTTCACAACAGAGGTGATTTCGTTATTGTTGATAACGTTACCCGAGGCATCCAGATAGGCATAAAAGGCACGACGTTCACCGGTGGGGGTGCGTTGACCGTGGTAGGATAGGAAGTAACCTCCGCCTGCACCGGCGGGGATTACCTGTAAAGGCAAACCGTTGTAACTTCCTATCATATAGTCATAATATGAAGTCATTAAAGCGGTCGGCGTTCTGGTAAAAGTGTATTCCGGAGCCGTGCGGGTGCTGGGGACCGGTCTACTACTTAGTGGGTTTTCAATTGTCAGAGCATTGCGAGTTGGGACCATCTCCTTGGAGTAGGCCAGACCAATCAACAATGTCAGACACAGGGCGACCAATAGGATTCTTTTCATTTGTTCCTCCTGAATTATTATAGGGTCTTTTTTTAGTATCTCATTTTTAAGGATACGCGATGGGCACTTTTTATAAAGCTTTCACTGAGATAACCCATATCGGTGTAAGCATAATCGACGTTAAAGATACCCAAGCTGGTGGGAACTTGCCAACCAACTCCGGCAGATAAGCCATTGGTATCATAACTAAACTGGTAACCACCTCGTAAGAATAGGTTTCCGAGTTTGTACTCGGTTCCGAGGTTCCAGGTTTCCTTGCGGTCTATAACGTTATCCAACTGTAAAGAAGCAATCCAGTGATTGTTATCTTCGCGCATGATGTCGCCACTGATTCCCAACGAGAAACTCATGGGAATTTTGTTCTCCAGTTCCACACCATCTTCGTCGATGAGACCATCACCATCGTTGTCAAACAGATCGAAGGGGTCTTCATCGTCGTTTCCATCTTCATCGTCATCCACCCGGTAACGAATGTCCGGACCAAAATTTCTCAAGGCCATTCCGATCTTTACATTCTCCCAGCCTGTATTATAAATGGAACCCAAATCGAAGGCATAACTATTTACTGCATATTCGTAGAGATTTTCACGTAAGTATTTTACGCCTACTCCAGCAGAGAATTTGTTTGTGAACTGCTGAGCATAGTTTACTCCAAAAGCAAATGCGCTGTTGGTAAATGTTTCGCCAGTGGGACCAAAGGTGGGTTCATCTGTTACTTCCATATCATCCATGTGCAGGGCACTGCCATAGAGGGCAAGAGTTGAAACTCCGTTTGTATAGCTTCCCGCAGCAAACTCGTGCATAATATTGGCCGGCCAGTTTGTATGCGAGAAAAACACCTGATTTTGGTAGGCAGGAGCCAAACCAGCAGGATTCCAGTAAACCGAAGAGATGTCGTCAGAAACAGCGGTAAAGGCTTCACCCATACCAATTGCACGTGCGTCCACACCCAGCTTTAAAAACTGTAACGCCACGGTTCCGGTTTTTCCGAAAGGCTTGGCACACAGCGATAGTGGAATTAGCGCCACAGCAATTATCAGGATCGGGATAAGTAATTTTTTCACAGTTCCTCCTCCTATTTTATTATGACGAACTTGCCGACTTTCAGCTTGTTGCCGGCTTTATTCTCTACTGAATACAAGTAAACACCGGGGGCTATAATCTGGTTATGTTTTGATAACAGATCCCAGGAATGCATGCCGGTAGCGGATAATCCTGTTACACTTGCCTTGGATACGGTGATTATGTCAGTTGTTTGTGCTCCTTCGTGATCCAATTCTTGCACAAGGTCTCCCGCAAGGGTATAGATGCGGATTATACAGCGTTCAGGCAAATTTATAAACCACAATCTGCGGCTCTTATCACCTTTTTTATCGTTTTCCCTGCGGCCGTCAAAACTGCTGCGTCCCACGTAAGGATTGGGAATCACCATAATGTCGTTCATGTTTTCCTTGGCCAGAGAACCTGGGAAGAAAACCTTCATATTGGCATCAGCATCACGGCCTGTTTCGAGGAAATTGAGCTTGTTGGAAGGAATTCCACGATCGTAAGCGGTAACTGCTACGTAGTTTTCCACACCTTTTTGCGGATTCATTATTACAGATTTATATGCGCGCCTGGCCAAGCGTTGTTTTCGAACCTCGGTCAATTGAGCTGTGGTGGGAGTTTGAGCACCTTCTCCACCTGGGAAAGCAAAGCCATGTAAGGGAATCATTTTGGGATCATATAATTCGTCAAACACTCTTTCGGGAATAGCAGAATGCCTGAACATCCGGGCTTGTTGCAATTCAATATAATCTTGGTTTGGCCCTGTGATTTGGTTAGCTTGGCCTTGTAAAGCAGCCCAGTTATTCACTTCATCCAAGTCCGGATTGTAAATTGGGTAGCCATAAAAAGTGCTGCCGTTGGGAGATAGGATGTAGTTTTCGTTATAACGGTAGAATTTACTGTATTCAGTAGGAGCATTCCAGGCATTTTTATTGGGCAAATCAGTTCCAATTCCCAAATATCCGCCATAATCACGGAAGTATTCTGCGTTGTGACTATTTACTTCGTAATCCACTCTATCCTGCGGAGTATCAATCTTATCCCAGCGATTAACCATTGTCCAGTCTTCCTGGCTACCGCTACCCGCGCGATTCCAGGCACTATATCCTTGGAAATCTCTACGTAAACGCGAGGCTGTGAAAGGATTTACTTTGGCGTTCATGTTCCAGCGTAAACTATCTGGCAGGGTCATATCCGGCTTATACATATCTGGAAAATCCGCAGGCCAGTTATTGGGCAAATATGGATTGGGATCGCTGTCCAGGCCGGGAATTAAATTTGGGCTATCGGGCTTCTGCCAGCCAATTACGGATGTGCTAACTGTTTTTACGTCATACGAAAACTCGCTACGGTTATCCCAATAAAGATCTATTTGATTACCATCTTTCATCAATTCTGCATATAAAGCAGGAATTTCAGGTGGTTCTGGGGGATCGTAATGCGGGAATAGGTCCGGCTGCGTAACCGTTACCAGATTCTGAGCTTCGCCATAGATTTCCTTGGCCCAACCAGCAGATTTCTTTAAGTCTTCTTTGTTATCGCCGGGGAATATTGCCACCACGATTTTCATGGTTTTATTGGGTGGCAGATTCCAGCGTTTGTAGTATTCTCCATCGGCGTTTGTTTGGTTATATTCTACACTTCCGGGTTGAGCTCCATAAAATGAGAACAGGAAACGGGTATCATTGGGAGTGGGTTGTTCCCATTCGGTTTGGTCATCACCTTCTGGACGCAAAGCAGTATACTTTGAAGTGTCGGGATTACGGCCTGTAAGCAACCAATACTTTTGGTTGGCAGTTTTTCCAGAGGGACTAAGATTGCGGGGACGATTGTCATCCGGACCTTGCCCTACTTTCCAATACCAGCAGTGAAACTTAAGCTGTTCAGGATCCGGAGTACACACACGCGCACCGACCAAGCCTGTGCACAAGCCCCCGTCTCCATCGGCATCATAGGTATAGGCAAATTCATAGCCGGCTCCTTTGACATACCCGGATTTATCATCAGCGGCTTTTTCTGCTCCGTAGGTTTGCGGACCTACGTCAGCATCCATATAGATACCCATGGCGCAGTCCTTCAGTTCGTCCAAATCATTCATATTGGTAATGTTGAATTCAATATAAACCAGGTTCTTGATATAGTCGTAACTCCATTGGTAGCTCATCTGACGGACTCTGATTTTAAGCGGAATATGAGTATTGCTACCTTTTGAAGAACCATAATCGCGTTCTCCCTCTGTGTTAAAAGGGCAGTAATCATAATAAAAAGATATGAAGTCCTGTTCTGAAACCGGAGCTCCATCCTCATCTGTTCTGCCGTCCCTATCATCGTCATATGGCGAAGTGAAGGCATAATTGAAAGTAGGGTCTGTGCTCCTGAAAGAGAGATCCATAAAACCAAGAGGATACCAGATCTCAGCGTTGATTGGATCATTTAAAATGGCAAAATCACCTGGGGGAACATTATGAATAAACTTACCACCAAAAAGAGGAGTTACCCCGTCTGCTTTATAACCAAAAACGGTTGGAAGCTCGTCTGCCTCTCTCAGAGGAAAGGTAAATCCGGCAAAATCCTCGTCTATCAAGCCATCGCCATCGTCATCCACAGAACGTTTCTGTTGACGTGTAGAAGCCGAAGCGATGCCATCACTGTTATTGTAACTTGCATAATTGGAAGCTTGGCCAGGATTGGATACCAACAGAGGGTTATAGGCTGGCAAAAACTCATACAAATCATCATCACCATCAAAACCAACTGTTACCAGAGTGTCATAGGCAGCTATCTGGCTGGAGGTGGGATAACGGGGATCATTTGCAGTTATTAATGTATCATTTGTAGCATTGGGTGGGTATCTAAGCCAATAAAGCTCTTCATTGATACTGTTGCGTCTTTGCTTTTTAGCTCCGAACCACAAAGCACCCTGATACAGGTAGTCCATACCGCTTCCACCGGGATATTCCAAAGATGGATATTGGGGCACAATATCATCTCCGGAACCGAAGAAACCGTAGTTACTTACCCGCAACCATATATTACCCACATTGTGGTATTTGGTTAGGTCAAGTTTTTTTGTTCCAGTAGTAGGGATTGCCTTATTTGCATAAGCAACACTTACTGCTAAAAAAAGCAGTAGGACAAGGCAGATTCCAGTTTTATAAAACTTCATGAAACACTCCCAATTATTAAATTTTAAATTCTACCGGGATAATAACCAGACAGTCAACTGCCTGGCCACTACTGCGTCCGGGTTGGAATCTTACTTTTTTTACAGCGGCAATGGCTGCTTCGTCAAGGCCACCACCAACTTTACGTTTAACTTCTATACCACGAACACTGCCATCTTTCAGCACTTCCACCTCCAGAACGACAGTTCCTTGCAGCTTGGCACGTTTGGCAAATTCCGGATACTCAGGCGCAATGGTTCCAATCACAACCGGAGCATCGTCGTAAGCAACAAAATTTACCATCGTGTTGTCTTCGCTGGAACTATTAGTTGGAAGTTCAGTTGTGAACATGTTTCCGACACCTTTTATCGCCTCCGCAATAGCATCAATATCCACTTCCTGGGTTCCCAGATCATCGTTGATTACAAAATTGATATCTATATTCACTTCTGTTTCCGGGGGCTCGATCTTTTCCCGTTCTTCCATGGGAATATCCACCAATTCCATCTGCTGGGTTTTGAACACCTGTTTGCGGACATCTATCTTGGGAGTTACCATCATGCCGAAGATCAGCAGGGTTAGGGACAGGGCAAGAGCTTTGCCAAATTGTGCATTGGCAATGTCTTTCCAGTCTTGATTCTTCGTATCCATTATATCCCCCTTTTATCTCTGTCGTTGCTGGGTTTCAAATGCAACAACCAAAGTGTTGGCGTCTTGAAGTTGACGCATCACATCAGACATCACCCCATATTTGGTATCGCGGTCGGTTCTAAAACAAACCACCAAATCTGGGTCGTCTGCTTTTTTACGAATCAGAGTGGTGGAGACAAAAACATCCTCTGCAGATTCTATGCGAGTAGGAACATCATCTATCAGGATGGTTTCGTCACGCATTACATATATGGTACTGGTATGATTGCGAGGAATGCGTTCAATGCTTTCGGCCATAGGCCAGCGTTCCCGCTCCACCCAAAACTTCTTTTCCTGAACAAACACTGTGGACACCATGAAGAACAACAGCAAGAGAAAAGCAATGTCGGACATAGAACCGGTAGGAATGTAGGCTTCACGTTTTTTCTTAGATCCAAATTTCGCCATTCTTACCTCCTAATTCGTAGATAGGGATATCTTTTCGATTTTCGCAGCTTTTAAGCGGTCAACCACTCTCACCATTTCGCTGTATTTGGCTTCGCGATCGGTGATAACCTTGAAGATCATATCCGGGTTCACTTTCACTTTTTGCTGAATCAAGGCATCCAACTCGCCGCTTTCTATATTGCGGGGAGCTTCCTTGTTCACCACTATCTGCCCATCGGCGATAATCTGCAAGCGGGTCATTTCCTTCTCGGTCAGCGTTAGCGACTGAGTTTCTCCTTCTTGCTTTTCAGAGGCCTGAGGCAGGACTATTTTGATACCTTCCTTAACGTCGAACTTCGTGGTCGCCATAAAGAAGATGATCAGCAGGAAGGCAATATCAGACATCGACGAAGTCGGTATCTCAGCTTTTCCCTTCCGTTTACGACCGATTTTCATTTATTCCCCCTATGCTTCAAGCAGGGCTTCAATTACTTTCTCGGAAGCACGTTGCATATCTATAACCCGGCTATCCACCATGGTCACGAAAATATTATTAAAGAACTGCACCGGAATGGCAACAATCAAACCAGCCTGAGTTGTTATCAAAGCAATTTTTATACCACTTGCCACAATAGTTGCATCAACTGCACGCGCTGCTGCGATGGCATCGAACGCACTGATCATACCGGACACCGTTCCCAAGAATCCCAACATGGGGGCTAGGGTGATGGCGGTGGATAGCTCTAAGAACCCTTTTTCCAGATAACTCATTTCAATCATAGCAGCGTTTTCTATGGCTTTTTCCACGGCTGCAACACCATTATCTGCTTTCAGCAATCCAGCATAAACAATTGAAGCTACGGGGCCACGGGTATTTTTGGCTATTTCCAAAGCTTCTTTAAACTTTTTTGCTTTTACCAAGGGAACAATTTTGTTCAAAAAGCTATTCAAGTTCACTTTTCCCGTTAACAGGGCGATGAACTTCCAGATGACATAAGCAAGTCCGTAAATTGTAACAAAGAGGATCGGCCACATAGCCCATCCACCGTCTTTGAACCATTTAACCATGCCACTACCGAACACCAGCTCTGCAAAATTTTGTAAGCCTCCTCCAGAAGCTGGAGCTGCTTGTTCCTGAGCAAATGCCAGGCCGATGAACATGGTGCTCATCATTACTATCAGTAGCGTTACTAATATGGGTTTTCTCATTTTATTTGTTCCTCCATGGAATAATTTAGAAATTAAAGGAAAATCCCAGAGACACGCTCCGGAAATCGTTGTAATAGGTTGGGTTATTGGTTCCAAGGCTAGTAGCATAAGCAACTTCCTCATATACAAAACCAGGAATCAAAGCCTCATCAATAAGTTCACCGTCAAATGTATAACTACCGGTTTTGGGATACACCTGGCTTATGTTCTTGTTTTTAAACAGGTTTTCCACTTCTGCATAAAGCCTGATGTTCATTTTATTAGGAAGGTTAATACCTTTGGTAATCCTAAGGTTTGCTGCCTTGGAGCTCTTCATGCGTTTACTATTGGTATCTAATTCACTATTTCCTTCCATACTAACGGGAGTGTAAGGCGCACCCGAAGAGTAGCTCCAGTTTAAGTTTGCAGTAAAATCATCCAAAGGCAGAATGAAATCGGTAAAGGGAACAAAGAATTCCTCTCCACGGGCAATCCGGAACGTGAAATTTACACTCATGTTGTGGCGCACATCCCAGTCCAGGGGGAATTCGCGCAAATTGGTGGTTTCATCTTGAATAATGGTTCTGGAGCTATTTCCCTGAGCCCAAGCCAACGAATATGCCACACTCCAGGAATGGAAACTGGACAACATTTTTTCCAGTTGCATGTCTATGCCTCTGGCAGAACCGTAATCATTGGAATAGTATTTGTACCAGAATACAGTCTGTTCTACTTCGCTGCGTTCCTTCACCGTGTTTACATAGTTATACAGGTTTTTATAATAGGCAGTTAAATCCAGCACATAGTCATCACTGATCTGATGTGAAAGACCCACTTCGTAGGTAACAGTAATTTGAGGTTCCAAACTGGGGTTACCTACATTGATGGTAACATCGGAGCCATAAGCATCCACAGGAGTTTTACTGGTAAATATGTATTGAAATTGGGGCAATTGATTCTGGTAATTGTAGGCAAAACGCAACACGTCACGCTCGGTGATAGGATGCGAAACACCCAACCGTGGCGAAACCATTAATTGGAATCTGTCATTTTTGTCAAAATCACGGTAAGCATAGCTTCCATCATCTTTTGCCACATAATACCCCTCTCCCAGATACCAGAAATCAAAGCGGAGTCCGGCATTCACAATCATGCCTTCCCATTCCATTTTGTCCTGCAGATAATACGCCATTTGCCAGGGATCGGCTTTGTAACCGTCTCTCTTTCCCGCGGCAGCTTTGGCAGCAGCAAAGTAATCCAGAGGATTATAGATGGGAACCAAATCAGCCACAGAGGTGGGAACAGGTTGGGAAGATAACAAGGCATAGATGCCCAGATTAAACGAATCTGCATAAGCATGATTTGCCATGTTGGGATTATATGTGCTTAAATCAAATGTGTTTACGTCAAAAACGCTGCGTAAGTAATCGCCACGTCTTTTGTCGTCTATACTCAAGAAACCGGCTAACTGGTTCTTCTTGATTTTATATTTGATAATTTCAAGTCCGGTTTTAGCCATGTGGGTTTCATTGGCTTGCCACTCAAAATCTGCTCTGGTGCTGATCGTTTGGGTAGTGTCGTCAACAAATTCATTATATATGGATCCCGGAGCTCTAAAATAGGGAACCGGGCGAGGTTCCAACACGCTGGGAAGTCTATAGTACCAATAGCCTGAGGGCAAAAAACTGTCTTCTATGCCATCTTCGTCTGAATCGACACTGGAATAGCCGTAATAACCAAGTTGTGCATAATCCTGATACCAACTGGGGATGTTGTTGGGATCTATGTCCATATACATATAATTGTTTCGGTCAATTCCCCGCGGACCTTCATAGTTATCTTTTTGGTAATAACTTGCTTTTACTTTTAAGTTCATCGTGGAATTAAATACATGGTCATAAGTGGCTATGTATTGGCGTTGATCTGTTTTTTGTTCTGCGTAGTGTTGCAATGCATAACGCCATCGATAATCAAACAAATTGTTTTCGCTTCTGTCTCCGCGCACCGCAATGGTGGCAGTTTGAGATGGGCTGAATTGGTATTTGGTTTTCAGATTTATGTTGTAAGAATTATAATTACGGTTTCCCACGTCTATACCCAAGATATTGTCTCTATTGGCATAAGGGTCATAGGGATCATATTCTGCTTCCAACAAAGAAACGCCATTATAGGTATAGTCACTATTGGGATCACTTTGATAATAGTCTTTCAGCCGTCCATCCAGCCATTCACCAGCACCATTTAGGTAAAAAGTGAACTTGTCCTTCATATCCTGACCGGCAAAAGGCAGAACAGGACCTCCCACGGCAAACTTAAATACGTCAGAGTTTCTTCCTTCGCCTATGATGTGATCGGTGTTGTATTCAATCTTTCCTTCATATATGGAACTGCCGTCTTTGGTAACAATATTTATTACACCGGATTGGGCATTACCATATTCAGCCGGAAATCCACCAGTCATCACCTTCATATCGCTGATGGCATCGGTATCCACTTGCAGGGTAGCTCCACCATCCACAGGATCGGAAACGCTCATCCCGTCAACGGTATAATTTACCTCGTTTGCACGTCCACCCCGAATATGTAATTCTCCGCCGATGTTAGTAACTCCAGCTTGCAGAGCTATGATATCTGATACGGTGCTTACGGCTGTATCGGTCATTGAGCTCATTTCGATATTGTGGGCAGTACCTGTTTGGCCAACATCCACTCTTTCTGCTTCAGCTTGCACCGTAACTTTACTAAGTTCCACACCAGCTCGCGCCATAATGTGAGACAGGTTAGTGGTTTGATCCACCTGAATGCGGACATCGCGGAAAGTTACCTCTGCATAACCGATCAAAGTGAGTTTTGCACTGTAAACCCCAGGGGGGATATTAATGATAATCACAGTGCCCCTTGCGTTTGTTTGGCCACCGGTTATCCGTTGGCTTCCCTGTAATACTACAACGTTTACAAATTCGAGACCACGTCCCTGAGCATCGCGAACGCGTATGGCCAATTTTCCTGTGGTGGCAGCATCACAAAGTGCCGTCCCAAGGAGCATCATAATTAGTAGGATCAATGCATAGTTACGCATCGAAAACCTCCCTTCATCCTGGGCATTATTCTTTTGTTATTCAATACAATCCCTGACTAAGTCCCTCCCAAAAGTATGGGACTTCATCACTGAAGACTCTTCTATCTGATGCGCATAAAATAGTCAAGAGGTTTTTTTCTCCACCTGCACTATTTTACATCGTTAAGCTCTGCAAGTGTGCCTCTAACTAATGATTAGAAGCACTTCACACAAATTGGACTTTCTCCTCTCCCCTTTCACGTCGGCATAGCTCCCCTAACGGGACAGCACCTTCAAGGGTCAAAAATCTTTCCGCTGCATCCTCATGTACAACACAAATCATACCAATTCCTAAATTAAATGCTTGCTGCATAACTGCGGTTTCCAACTGGCCGGATTTTTGTAGCCATTTGAACAAAGGCGGAATTGCCTCATTGCTCAAAACCACGTCTGCTCCTATATCAGCGGGTAAGATGCGGCTCAAATTTCCTGCAATTCCGCCGCCGGTAATGTGAGCCAGACCGTGTAGATCTGGATCATTTAAACTATCTCTTAGCTGAGGTAAGTAACTTTTATGAACACTTAGCAATAAATTTTGTAAACTATCTTTACACTCCGGAATAAAAGTGTCTATTGCTAAGCCCCTATGCTCGAAAACAATCTTTCTAACTAAAGAGTAACCATTTGTATGCAGTCCACTACTGGGCAGGCCAATCAACCTGTCTCTTTTTCCCAGAGTTTGGCGGGGTAGCAAGTTAGCTTTATCCACCATTCCCACAATGGTTCCAGCCAAATCAAAATCATCACTGTGATAAATTCCCGGCATTTCTGCCATTTCTCCGCCAATTAAAGCACAGCCATTTTGGCAGCAGGCTTTAATCAGACCGTCTATCACCTGCTCAATCATTTGCGGATCCAGTTTCCCCACCCCAATGTAATCCAAAAAAACGTGGGGAATAGCTCCCTGCACCAAAATGTCATTTACACAGTGATTTACCAAATCCTGACCAATAGTCTCGTATTTTTTTGCCATTATCGCGATGCGAAGTTTGGTCCCGACTCCATCTGTGCTGGTAACCATAATGGGTTCTTGCCAGTTGTCTTTTTCGATGCGGTATAAGCCACCAAAACTGCCAAGATCGCTTAATACATTGCTATTGTATGTTTCCCGGACTTTGTGCCTTATGGCTTTTACCGCAGCTTCACCCGCGGCAATATCCACTCCCGCACTCTTGTAATCTAACACCATATTCACGTTGTCCATTTTATCAGGTTTTCCTTGTCTGCGTCTATCTCGTTCTGACTTAGGCCAATAAGACCCTGCACACTAAATCTTTGGACGTTTCTGGCTGCCAAAATCGTTCCATAACGCACTGCTGAATGGATTAATTGTGGAGTCAGTTCCGGATAATTTGCCAGATAAGCCATAAAAGCTCCGGCATAGCTATCTCCTGCGCCGGTTGGGTCAACAACGTTTTCCACAGGATAGGCCGGAGAGAAAAACATATATGTGGGCGAAATAGCTACACTACCATATTCACCACGCTTCACAATCACCCATTTTGGGCCTGAGGATAATATCGCTCTGGCAGCCGAAAAAACATTGTTTTTCCCTGTCCAGTCTTTAACTTCGTCCTCGTTCATAAAAACTATGTCAACGCTGCCAATCACTTTAGCCAATTCGTCCGGACAGAGATTGATCCAATAATTCATAGTATCACAAGCTAAATGAGCATAACTGGTTATTTGTGACAATACCTGCAATTGCAATGAGGGATGAATGTTACCCAATAACAAGCTGTTACAGCATTTGCAGCTTGCCGGCATCGAGGGCGAAAAATCGGCAAACACATTCAATTCGGTAAATATGGTTTCAGCTTTGTTCCAATTGTTATAACGGCCTGCCCAACGGAAAGTCTTTCCCTTAAGCACCGCGATTCCGCTTGTATCAATTCCATTATCGGTAAGCAATTTCATGCCTTCCAGGGGAAAATCGCTACCCACCACACCTACAATGGAAACCGGGCAAAAATGGCTGCCGGACAAAGCACCGTAAATGGCAGACCCGCCTAAGGCGTCGTGAATTTCACCCTGGGGTGTATAGATAGTGTCCAAACCAACAGAGCCAACTATGACCAAACTCAAGGAGTTAGCTCCGTTTTCACCGAATCAGCTTGCAGGCTGTCGGTAACACTTGCGGCAGGGTTAATTACCACGTTTTTGGTGGTTTGCAATCGGCCCATGGCATAAAAGATAGCCACCAAAACAAACAGCATAATCAGTAGTTTTGGCCAGTTGTAAGCTTTTTTACGTCGCTCACGCCAGCGTTCTTTCATTTTATCTTCAAAATCGTCCATTATTTACTCCGAAGCTGCCAGTTCTGCCAGAAAATCTGCAAATCTACGCACTCCTTCCTGAATGTTTTCGATGCTATTGGCATAAGAAAAACGCACAGTCCCTTCCAAGCCAAATGATCCCCCTGCTACCAGGGCTACATGATATTTTTCCAGCAACACGGCACAGAACTTGTCGGCACAGTCTATTCCCAAACTGTTGTGCTTCAGATACCAATTTATTGCCGGCATAATGTAAAATGCTCCCTGAGGCTTGAAACATTTGAGGTGCGGTATCTTGGTCAGTTCTGCATATAAAAAGTCCCTGCGTGTGGAAAATTCTATGCGCATTTTCTCAATGGATTCGTCTTCTTCATTCAGAGCTGTTACGCAAGCCTTTTGGGTAATGGAATTTACGCAGGAAGTGGCATGTTCCTGTACTCTTCCTGCTGCTGCAATAACATGAGCCGGACCTGCCGCATATCCCAGCCTCCATCCTGTCATGGCATAGGCTTTGGATACACCGTTTATCACCACAGTGCGTTCTTTCATTTCGGGGCTGAGACTGGCAATGGAGATGTGTTTAACGCCATCATACACCAATCTTTCGTAAATTTCGTCCGAAATCACCAGGATATTATGCTTAATGCAAATTTCGGCAATGGCTTGCAGCTCTTCCAGAGCATAAACTGCACCGGTGGGATTGCTGGGTGAATTTAGAATCAGTGCTTTAGCGCAGGGATTTGCCAGGATGGCAGTTTCCAGGGCTGAGGCCGAAATCTTATAGGATTCTTCCATAGTAGTGGGGATGTAAACCGGTTCTGCATCGGCCAGCAGAGTTTGATAGGGATAGCTGACCCAATAGGGAGAAGGCATTAGTACCTGATCTTTGCTATCACACACAGCCACCAGAACATTTACAATGCTGGCTTTGGCACCAGGCGAAACCAGGATTTCCTTGGGCTGATAGCTAAGATTATTCTCGCGTTGCAACTTGGCGCAAATTGCCTGCCTAAGCTCAATTATTCCGGCATTGGCAGTGTAGCGAGTAAAATTGGCATCGAGTGCTTTATGTGCAGCAGCTTTGATATACTCCGGAGTGTTAAAATCCGGCTCTCCCACTCCAAAATTGATTACATCAATTCCAGAATCCTTCATTTCCTTCGCTTTGGCCGAAAGGGTCAAAGTCGGTGAGGGCTTAATCAAACGGACGCGGTTGGATAGCTTTATGGCCATCTTATCCCCCTTTTATATATCATACTAAGGTTTTAAATGTTTTATAGCAGACAAGCAACATGTTTGAGTGTTTAAGATGTTGATTTCAATTATTAACATAGCTTATCGTGTTACACTGCTGTAATTATTGCTTCTTGTCTGCCATCAGCAGAACCAGAACGGCAGTATTGGCAATGTCTTCGGCACTGCAACCTCGGGATAAATCACACACAGGAGCAGCCAAACCCTGAATAATTGGACCAATCGCTTCGGCTTTCGCCATGCGCTGCACCAGCTTATAACCTATGTTTCCAGCCTGCAAATCAGGAAAGATAAGGGTGTTTGCGATGCCCGCAACTTTGCTATTGGGTGCTTTACTTTTGGCAATGGAGGGCACAATTGCGGCATCCAATTGCAGTTCCCCGTCATAATCGAAGGCTGCTTTACGTTCATCCAAAATGGCTTTGGCGGCTGTAACCTTTTCCACCAGTTCGTGTTGAGCACTTCCCATCGTAGAAAAAGACAATAAGGCTACTTTGGGTTCGTCCCCGATTATGGCTTTACGAGTTTCTGCTGTGCTGATTGCGATGTCGGCAAGCTGCTCTGAGGTGGGGTTTGGCACCACGGCACAATCTGCAAATAAAAACACTCTGTCCTCACCCAAAAAATCAGGAACCACCATAATAAATGTGCTGGAAACGGTTTTCAGTCCTGGTTGGACGCCAACTACCTGCAAAGCTGCACGCAAGACGTCTGCAGTAGTGTTTGCTGCTCCGGCAACCATGCCATCAGCCTGGCGGAGTTTTACCATACATGCGCCAAAAAACAAGTTTTGCTCCACGGTAGTTAATGCTTCGGCAGCAGTAATTCCCTTCTCTTTGCGTTTGTTGTAAAAAGACTGGGCATAGTGAGGCAAATGGGTGGACGTAACAGGATCTATTACGCTTACACCTGTTAAATCCAAGCCCAGCTTTTTCGCATCAGCACAAATTTTTGCCGGATCGCCCAGCAGGACTACCTTGGCCAGTTTTTCACTGACAATACTGGCTGCTGCTTTTAAGGTTCTTTTATCAAAGGCTTCCGGCAACACAATGGTTCCATTCACCTTGCGAGCACGTTCTTTTAAAGTTTCCAAAATATTCATTTATCTCTCTCCATTGGCGTCTAATACTATCAGGGACAAATCAGCCACCCGTAAAAATTGCTTTCTTATTTCCAATAGTAAGGAATGGCGGTTAGCCCGGATTTGATTGTCATCGCAGTTTACCAGCACATCGTCAAAAAAATTGTCTATCTTGCCTCCATAGGCAATAAGATGATTCAGAGCAAGGAGATAGTCCCTTCCCACCAGTGCAGCATCTATGTTGTTTTGCAGGTTTTGCAAACTGCTATACAGCTCTTTTTCGCTATCATGAGACAATAAATCCAAGCTCAGTTCTGCAAACTCATTTGTTTCGGCAATAATGTTTGAAACCCTCTTGAAGCCAATTACCAGCTTGATAAAATCCTCATGACTTTTCAGCGCATTCAATGCTCCTGCGCGGTTTTCAAGATCGTTTATCCTGCTTTTGTCAATATGCAGGACACTATCGATCACATCATAGGCAATGCCGGAAGTTTTTAATAGCCCTATGATCCGTTGCTCCAGAAAATTATGGATGTAATCTCTGGTGCCATCCATTATATTTGTTTGCTCTGCAATCAGCTCGCAGGCATAATCTGCCAGGCTAAAAACATCCGTATCCCAATGGTTGGCACTAATAATCTGGACAATGCCATTAGCCGCACGGCGCAAGGCAAAAGGATCACCGCTTCCTGTCGGCAACATTCCAACTCCAATAATTCCGCATACAGTATCTAACTTATCGGCAATGGCCACAACTTTTCCACACATGGTGGCAGGAAGCTCATCTGCAGACCCGCGCGGCAGGTAATGTTCATAAATCCCTGCGGCAATCTCTGCGTCTTCACCGGTAGCCAAGGCATACTGTTTGCCAATGTATCCCTGTAATTTGGTAAATTCCTTTTCTCCCAGCATTGTGGTAACCAAATCGGCTTTACAAAGTAAAGCACAGCGGGTTATTTTGTTTTTCTGCTCTGGTGGAAGCTGCAAAACCTCGGAAAGCCTTGCTGTCAGCTTGGTTAATCTGTTTGTTTTATCTGCCAAAGACCCCAATTGCGCTTGAAATACCACATCCTTCAATTTGGGAATATAGGTCTCCAGGGGTTTGGCAGTATCCTCGGTAAAATACCATAAGGCATCTGCCAGCCTGGCGTTTACCACCTTCTGATTGCCTTTTTGGATAACTTCCGAATAGGCTGGATCACCATTGGAGATAAAGACAAAGCGGTTGGATAGAGTAGGAGTTATTGGGTTGGCATTCACCACTGAGAAATATTTCTGGTTTTGACTGATGGTGCTGATGATAATCTTTTCCGGCAAGGCCAGATATTTAGCTTCAAATTCTGCCATAACGGCATGCGGATATTCCACCAGGTTATTTACGGTGTCCACCAGCCTGTTATCTTCAATCACCTGCAAATCCCCATTAGCGCAAATAGCTTTAAGTTGGTCAACTATCATCTGCTTTCGTTTACCGGATTCTGCTATAACTTTGTGGTTTTCCAAGGCAGCGAGGTAGCTATCTGCATCATTAATAGTGATGGCTTTGTCCAAGCCGAAATACCGGTTGCCATAGGTGAGATTGCCCACTGTTACTCCAAAAAAGTCAAAGTTCAGAGCAGCATTATCCCAAAGGCACAAAATCCAGCGCAAAGGACGCGAAAAGCTAAAAGCTGCGTTACTCCAGATCATCTTTTTGCCAAAAGGGATTTGCATAATTGCTTCGGGAATCCACTTTCCCAATAGCTCGCCCGTAGCTTTACCCTTGTTTTCCTGCCTGATGGCAATGAAACTGCCTTTTTCCGTTGTTTGAACAAAAATGGCATCCGGGGTAGCGTTGCATTTACGCAAAAACCCCAATCCCGCTGGGCTTAATTCTCCATCTTTGGTGTAAGCGATGGAAATGGCAGGGCCAATTTTTTCCACAACTTCATCAGACTGATGGCTATCCAAGCCACTTACGTCCAGATAGATTCTGCGTGGGGTTCCGCTTGCTTGTATGGTGTCGCAGCCTAATTGATTGGCAACCAGAAAGGCTTTGAATGATGTTTCTATGCTATTGATTGCAATGTCTATTTGTTTGTCCGGCAGCTCTTCACAGCCCAATTCCAATAGTAGTCGTTTCTTCTCCAAGTCCATCCTCAAAACGCCTGGCTCAGTTGCCGAAGTTATAGCGCAAACTAAGCTGATTAGTTAGGCCAAGATCTCCATAGGAAGAAAGTGCATAATCTATTGCATAAGTTCTGTAAACCCATCCAAGTCCGAGGCTTACTCCACTTGTCCATCCCAAAGACCCGCCCATGGCATAGTCCCCGGCATTGCTACGAAAGCCTCCACGTAAAACCAAGGCAGGATGAATTTTGTGTTCCACTCCAAGTTTACCGGTAAAATTCTCGCCTGTTGCTTTGGTGATATCGATGTCCAATAAAGTGTTTTTGGTCAGGTCTATTCCAGCTCCCACCATATAAGTGGTGGGAAGTCCTTCGCCATATTTGGTATCGTTGTAATGGCTGATTTGAAAGCCAATATTGCGAGCGGTTAGGCCTACTTTAATATTGTCGTTTGCGGTGTGATGTAAAAACCCAATATCAACCATTGCTGCCGATGCAGAGTTTCCGTCAATCTGGTCTAAAATCAGTTTTACCGATCCACCCACATCAACTGCAGGTGATAAAAACCTGGCCAGAGAAAAACCCGCCAGCACATTTTGCGCACCAAAAGTGTCATCCAGCTCAATTAATTCGCCGTTGCTTCCAATCTCGGTTCGGTCTATCGAACCGGAATTCCAATAGTTTACAAAGAATCCATAGGCTGTGTAAATATCTTTGGGGATTATGTAGCTAATCGATCCCCCAGCACTGCCCACAAAGTGATCCATAAGGGTAGTACATACGGCTTTATTATCGGCTTTCAACAAGGTTGCCGGATTAAATTGCATGGCATCGAAGTTTGCTGTGCGTCCTGTCATAGCTTGACCCATTCCGTTAGCACGAGCAGAATAAACCAGTTTCAGAGTAGAGAAACCAGTTGTTCCAGCATCCTGATGTTGCCCAAAAAGACTTAGGCAGAGCAGCAGGTTAAACGCCAAGGTGAGGACGTATTTTGTCCTCAAGTTCATGAACCTTTTCATATAAATCACCTTCGCTTGTCGCGTTTAAAAGGGTTTCACGGTTTTCGTCGCGCCTCAGAAATTCTGATAAGGCACGCAATATCTTCATATAGTCCTGATTGGAGCTCTGGGGAACAGCAATCATAAAAACCAACCGCACCGGCAGATTATCCACACTATTGAAGTCTAATTCCTGTTTAATCATGCAAACAGCAATCCGTAGGCAGCTAACTGTTAAATCTCTGGCATGCGGTATGGCTACTGAGCGTCCTATTCCGGTGCTCATAATCTCCTCGCGACCCTTCACTGCGGCCAAAAATCTATCCGGAAAGCTTAAACAACCGCTTTCGGTTAGCATAGCTGCCAAAAAAATCAGGCATTCACTTTTAGAGTCGAAAGATTCGACTATCTTTACCAGTTCAGGTTTGAAAAGTCTGTTCATTGTCTCACCGATTTTTTATTGTCCGTAGCATAGTTTTTTTACCCTTACGATACGTCAATCAAATTCTGCATTACTTCTGGAAAGTCTGCCTCAAGACGTATCTGGCTGTCCTTATGCATAAACAAATATGATAAACCCATAAGCATAGATTCTGCTATCAAAACACCCTAATTCCACTTTTTGGTTTGGCTGCGAAATGCCTCTGGTTTTCAGGCAACCAAGCATTATTGTTTCTAACGGATACAAATGGAAAAGGATTAGTCAGACCTTGCTGTCTCCAGCAATTTTAAAAAGACATTGAACGTGCTGCCATAATTCAGCTTGCTGCTAAGCGTTATCTCGCCACCCAGATTTTCCACAAAATTCTTCACCAACAGCAGCCCCAATCCACTGCCGCCTTCGTGATTTGTCCCCGGCATTTTATAATCGTTATCAATTCTGAAAATTCGCTCCAGATAACGGCGCGGAATCCCTGTTCCTCTGTCGCTGACAGATAACTTAAGCCTTTCTTTTTCTGCTGCCAGAATTATCTTGATTTGGGAATTGGGATAAGAGTATTTAATTGCATTGGACATCAGATTGCGGATGATACTATGCAAAAGTCGGGAATCGCTTTCTACTATAAACTCCTGTTCCTCATGCAACACAATATTTATCATTTTCTCGCTCAGCACGGGCTTAAAATGCTCTACCACCACGTTCACCACTTTGTTCACGGATAGAGGTTCTTTTAGCACAGTTACTTTGTCAGTTTGGGTTTTTGCCCAGTCCAGTAGATTTTCCAAGAGTGTATATAGGCTTTGGGCTGAAACATTAATCTGATTCACAAAGCCCAGCATCTCGATTTCGGTAAAGCTGCTGTAATTGCTGCTTAGAAATTCTGACAAAGAGATGATGGCATAAACCGGATTTTGCAGGTCGTGAGCCAACAAAGAAAAGAACTTGTCCTTGGTGGCATTAAGCTCCACCAGGTTTGAAGCTACCGATTTCAGCTCTTCTTCCATACGTTTGCGGGCAGTAACATCAGAGATAAATCCATCCAGCCAGATGGGTTTATTGGCTGCATCATAAACAGCCGCTCCTTTTTCCCACACCCAGCGTATTTCTCCCTGACTATCAATAATCCGGTATTCCATCTGAAACTGCGTCCGCTTTTGAACAGCTTCATCCACGCAGCGTCTTACGTATTCCCTATCGTCTTCATAAATCAGGTTGTCGTAAGAAACCACTTCATTATATAGTATCTCACTGGCTGGATATCCCGTTATGTATGTAGAGCCTTCGGACAAAAAAAGCATGGTCCAGCTGTCGTCATATAAACAACGATAAGCCATTCCCGGAAGATTATGCATCAGGTTTGCAAGCATTTCCGGAAAGTGCTCCCCTGCATTTTGGAGCAAAGGGTTAATAACAGTTTTACGCTTCTTATTTTCCATGAAAGATCAATTTGGAATCCCCCTGCTCCTTGTCAATAAAAAAAATGTTTTAAGCTATCAAACTCCCTTTTTCACTACATAGCTCTCACCTTGAAATCTCACTTGCGTAGCTCTC
>DIXL01000111.1:0-15896 GCA_002428685.1 Cloacimonetes bacterium UBA6081
AGCATCTCCAATAGTCACAGCAGTGCAGAGGTTAATGGTCAAGCGTATTCAGGAGGTTTGGTGGGATACACATCTAATGTAAGCCTGAGCAATTGTTACAGTTCTGGCAGTGTAACTGGGACATCAGATTACACAGGTGGTCTGGTTGGATATGCTTACTATGGTTCCATAAGCAGTTGTTATAGCAGCAGTGCTGTGAGCGGCAGTTACAATGTAGGTGGTTTGATTGGGAGTTTCAGCGGATCATCATATTATGCCACCACTCTTAGTGGCAGCTACAGCACGGGGACGGTGACTGGTTATGGTGCCGTGGGTGGTTTAGTTGGCGGAGCTGAATCCTCTTGCACGATAAGTAATAGTTATAGCAACAGCACTGTTTCTGGCGATTACACTATTGGAGGTTTGATAGGTTATTTAACAGATAACTGCAGCATAGCCAACAGCTACAGCCGTGGCAGTGTTACCGGAAGCAGCGATGTAGGTGGCTTGGTGGGCTATAACTACGAATCAACCGTAACCCGCAGTTACTGGGATACCGAAACTTCCGGTCAAGCAGCAAGTGCCGGGGGCATAGCTGAAACAACAACTGCAATGAATGATGTAATGACCTTCCTGGTTGGTGGCTGGGATATAAAAGGTGCAGGTGCTCGGGGTATCTGGAATCTGGGTAATGGGCGCAATGACAGCTATCCCTATCTTGATTGGCAATATCCTGATGATCCCGCCAATCCTGCTGTAACCACTCCTTATGCACCTGTAG
This sequence comes from Cloacimonetes bacterium UBA6081, assembly GCA_002428685.1. Taxonomy (GTDB): domain Bacteria; phylum Cloacimonadota; class Cloacimonadia; order Cloacimonadales; family Cloacimonadaceae; genus Cloacimonas. The sequence goes on from DIXL01000111.1 coordinate 761, forward strand.
TAAGCACTCAGGCAGTAACAGTGATCACTGGAACAAGTGCGACCTTCAATGGGACAATTATCTCGGTAGGCAATCCAACTGCCGGTCAGCATGGCTTCTGTTGGAATACTACCGGTTCTCCCACTATCGCTGATGAGATTAGTGAAGCCGGAGCCGTAACCACAGCAGGTGCTTACACAGCACAGATTAGCAGCTTGAATATTAATACCACATACTATGTGCGGGCTTATGCAACGAATACAGTTTCCACTGTTTATGGCGAGGAAATCAGTTTTAACACTTTACCCATGGTTAGCATAGTTCCCTTGGGAACGGGAACTGAGGTCGATCCTTATCTAATTAGCTCTCTGGAAAATCTTTATTGGGTGGCTCAGCAAAGCCTGGCAGCCAATAGCTTCTCTGCAAAATATCTTAAGCAAACAGCAGATCTTGACGCCACCGGAACCTCAGCTTGGGTAGATGGAACGGGTTGGGCTCCTTTAGGCTCAAGTACAAGTTTCCGTGGCACCTATGATGGTGATGGGCACACGATTACGGGCTTATATATCAATCGGCCCAATGCAAGTTGTCAGGGTTTGTTTGGCTACTGCTATTCTGCCACTATCAAGAACCTGACCTTATCCAATCTGAACGTCATTGGCAACAGCTTTGTGGGAGGCTTGATTGGTTATGCACCTGGTACTTCAACATTGATAAATTGCCAAAGCAGTGGCTATGTTACCGGAAGTTATGAAAATACCGGTGGCTTAGTCGGTTATATTAGTGGTGGTAGCATCTCCAATAGTCACAGCAGTGCAGAGGTTAATGGTCAAGCGTATTCAGGAGGTTTGGTGGGATACACATCTAATGTAAGCCTGAGCAATTGTTCCAGTTCTGGCAGTGTAACTGGGACATCAGATTACACAGGTGGTCTGGTTGGATATGCTTACTATGGTTCCATAAACAATTGCCACAGTAGCAGTGATGTGAGCGGCAGTTACAATGTGGGTGGTTTGATTGGGATTTTCAGCGGATCATCATATTATACCACCACTCTTAGTGGCAGCTACAGCACGGGGACGGTGACTGGTTATGGTGCCGTGGGTGGTTTAGTTGGCGGAGCTGAATCCTCTTGCACGATAAGTAATAGTTATAGCAACAGTGCTGTTTCTGGCGATTACACTATTGGAGGTTTGGTAGGTTATTTAGCAAATAACTGCAGCATAGCCAACAGCTACAGCCGTGGCAGCGTTACCGGAAGCAGCGATGTAGGTGGCTTGGTGGGCTATAACTACGAATCAACCGTAACCCGCAGTTACTGGGATACCGAAACTTCCGGACAGGCAGCAAGTGCCGGGGGTGGTGGCCGCACCACGGCCCAAATGACCTATCCCTACGATGCTAATACCTATCTGGATTGGGATTTTGCCACCATTTGGTTCGCAGACGCAAGTTACACAGTAAACTCCGGCTATCCCTACCTGCAATGGTATGCTCCTGTGCCGGATTACTATCCGCCGCAGCATATTGTAGTGAGCGATACCGGAACTACAGCAAATCTTAGCTGGATGCCCCCCTTAAGCGGGAATCCAGAATCCTATCAGATCTGGCGTTTGTTACCCGGCCAAGAGACAGAAGAGGCAAGCTGGACTTTGGTTAGTGGCTCTGTTGCAGATACCACGGTTACAGATAATTATTGGCAGTATCTTGCCGACGGCACCTATAAATGGGCTGTCAAAGCTGTTTATGCTGGGGGCAATTTCTCCGCCCCGGCCTTCTCCAATGAGTTACTTAAGCAAAGCACATTCCCGGATATAGCTGTTACCCCAAGCTCCATAAACCACACCATGGAGGAAGATAACTATGCTTCCCTACCCATTACAATCCAAAATAACGGGGCAGCAGAGCTAAACTGGAGCTCTAACTTAGTGCAAATCCGTAATAGTATAAACTCACCCTTGCCAAGCACCAAGACGGGTTCTAACAATCCTACCCGTGATTTAGTGATAGATTTCTCTCCTGCCAGCGGAAACACTCCACCCTTATTTAGTTCTACATGTTATCTTACCATAACAACTAACGGAGTAACCCCCGGCGCATATCAATTCACTTTAACAATCAATTCCAATGATCCCGATACTCCAGCACTGGAGATTCCTATAAGTCTAACCGTTCCCCAGGTACCAAATGCTGCTCCTGTGGTCAGCAACGTTCGGGCGGTGCAAAGAGACGAGGACAGCATGATTGTGGATGTTTATTATGATGTTTATGATGCAAATGGCGATCCCCTTGTGGTATCCATGCAGGTATCCGATGATGATGGAGCTAACTGGTCTGTCTCCTGTAACCAGATTCTTGCAGGTAGCGACATTGGCAGTGGAATCCTTTCCGGCACAAACAAACACATCATCTGGGATGTGGCAACGGAGCATCCCAATGTGCTTGGCAGTAACTACCGTTTTAAGGTGACTGCCGATGATGGCTGTTCACAACCACCCATGCCGGAGAATTTCGTGTTGGTAGCCGGTGGCACCTTTAACAACGGCACTTCGGATGTAACTCTTTCCTCTTTTTACATAGATAAATATGAGCTGACGCAGTCAGGTTATCAGGCTGTGATGGGCAGCAATCCAGCCTTAAACTATGGGGTTGGCAGTAACTACCCCGTATATTATGTGAGTTGGTTCAATGCCATTGAATACTGCAACCGGCGTAGTATGCAAGAGGGGCTTACACCTTGCTACGGCTATAGCAGCTATGGCACTAATCCCGATAGCTGGCCGGCGGGTTGGAATAGCAATTACACCAACCACATCAATGTAAGCTGCAACTGGTCTGCCACTGGCTATCGCTTGCCCACCGAGATGGAATGGATATTTGCGGCACGGGGGGGTAACCAGACTCATAACTACACCTATAGTGGCAGTAACGACATCAATGCTGTTGCATGGCATTCATCTAATTCTGGAAGCAGCACCCACACCGTGGGCACCAAGGCAGCCAATGAACTGGGCATATATGATATGTCTGGCAACGTTTGGGAGTGGAGCTGGGACATTTACGGCGGCTATCCAAGTGGTTCACAAACTAATCCTACGGGAGCAAGTAGCGGGTCTGGCCGTGTGGTTCGCGGCGGTTGCTGGAGCTACGGTGCCGACTACTGCGCCGTTTCCAGTCGGGGCAGCAGCTATGCTACTGGCAGCTTCGTCAATCTAGGCTTCCGCTGTGTCAGGGTTTCCCCTTGATTTTTGGGTTTTGTCCTTTTTGCCTTTTGCAAGAAGAACAGGTAGGGAGAGAATGATGGAACATAAAAACGACAAACAGACAAAGATTTGGGATAGGGGGGGCAATCTCCTGATTGCCCCAGAGCTTGCAAAGCTCTGTAAAAGCAGGCACGAAAGTGCCTGTGGGAATGGGGACATTCCCACCCCCTGGGCTGCCAATCTCCCGATTGGCAGAAGCAGCGAAGCTGCTTGTATGCAAACTACCTGCGGTAGTTGTGGCAATCAGGAGATTGCCACCCCAATGATTGCCACCCCAATGATTGCCACCCCAATGATTGCCCCCCCCAAAGCCACCCCTGTTACAACCCCAGGAGCATCAAATGCCTGAACTGGTAACCAGACACAAAAGCCACGGACCGCATCTGCAATTCACAGATTCTATTCTGTTCATCACCTGGCGTTTGGCTTTTACGCTTCCTAAGTTTGTTATGCAGCTTTTTAATGAGATACGCAGTAACAAAGAAGACAAGGAAGAGCAACTAACAGAACTGAAACATAGCAATAACTACATATTTGCCAAGTTCTGGGAATACGACGAGGCTTTGGGGAATCTGCCCCAGCTTGGTTTTTCTTTAAATGATGCACAAATTGCGGAACTACTCCGTAACACAATTCACTATTACGATGGCAAAATGTATGATTTGTATGCTTTTTGCATTATGTCCAATCATGTTCATCTCGTGGTTCGTGCGCTGAAAAAAGAGGATGGGACATTTTACAGAGTAGATCAAATTGTGCAATCCATCAAGAAGTATTCCTCTAAACAAATCAATGAGTATCTGGGTAGGAGTGGGCAGATTTGGGATAATTTTTATTTTGATAGGATTATCAGAGATGAAGAAAACTTTGATAATGTGATAAATTATGTGCTGAATAATCCCGTAAAAGCTGGATTAGTTGATAGCGCGGCAAAGTGGCGAGATAGCTATCAATGTGTGGGGTGGTATAATGAATAGTTACAGAGCTGGCAATCGGGAGATTGCCAACCCTGGGGCTGCCAATCAGGAGATTGCCAACCCTGGGGCTGCCAATCGGGAGATTGCCACCCCAATGATTGCCACCCCAATGATTGCCACCCCAATGATTGCCACCCCAATGATTGCCACCCCAATGATTGCCACCCCAATGATTGCTATCCCCAATAGCACCTATCATAAAAACAAGTTAAGTAATATAAAAAGGAGATTATCATGAAAAGGATAATTGTACTGATGTTAATCCTGCTCGCAGTGAGCATGATGTTGGCAACGCGAGCCACTGGTTATGGCATTTCTGCGCCTGTAACCATAAATACTTTGCTTCCCCCGCATGATCTGCTGGCTGAGGATATGGGAGGGTCGGTGTTGTTAACCTGGTATCCAGCCTCTATGGGAACCCCTGACTACTTCAGGGTTTACGGCTCAAACACTCCCCTTGTGGCTGGTAGCTTCAGCTTGGTTGGCGAGTCCTTTGATCCCACCTTCGAGGATTCTGATTACATTTTCAGTGCCTACTATGTAAGCTCAGTGTATCCCCAAGGGGAATCGCGTCCTTCCAATATGGCCTATGTGGGCAGATTGCAACCCGTAATGGTGCGTTTATCTTTGGATAACAGCTCCAATTCTGCCATGATATCCTGGGATAGAGTTCGGGAAGCAGATAGCTACTTGGTTTATTACAGCGATAATCCTAATGCCGTGTTTCCTTCGCAGTGGAGCAGCCCTATCACAATTGTGGATAACCAGTATATCGATCCTCTGTCCGACAGACGTTTTTATAAAGTAATGGTTCGCCTATCGGATAGAACCCTAAGTACTGAACCAACCCTAAACCAAGCCAAGCGTAAATAGGGGGGAAGCGTGAAAAAAGCACTGTTTCTTACCGCTGTCTTTGCGCTGCTGTTTTGTTTTGCCATGTCCCAACAAATTCCTTATGCAGCAGATAGCAAAGAGTATAATGACTATAAACTGGGTCTGATTGAAAAGGGCTGGATTCCCGCCTCCGCGGGAACGACAGAGAAAGATGCGGGAACGACAGAGAAAGATGCGGGAACGACAGAGAAAGATGCAGGAACGACAGAGAAAGATGCAGGAACGACAGAGAAAGATGCGGGAACGACAGAGCATAAGACAGGGAAAACAGAATCAGATACTGGTAGCACGTATAAGGGTATGGTTCCTCTGGCATTCAACCGGCAAACCCGTACCGGGCTTCTGATTCCCTATGATGCCGGTTTCCAGCTTGCTCTTAGCAGTAATGACGATAGTTACACATCTGCCATAGCCATGCCATTTGCGTTCGATTTTTATGGCAGCACGCAAACGGAATTCTATATCAATAATAACGGCAATATCTCCTTTGGCAATCCCTTTAGCACCTATACTTCCTCAGGATTTCCCATAGCCGAGTTTCCTATGCTGGCGGCTTTTTGGGCGGATGTGGATACGCGTCCGGCAGCATCAGGGCAGGTGTATTACAAGGTGGAACCCACCAGGGTAACCGTTATCTGGGACGGAGTTGGCTATTATTCTAACCACACAGACAAGCTGAATACCTTTGAAGTTATCTTCACCAACGGGCTAGATCCACTAATCGGGATCGGCAACAATGTAGCTTTTAGTTATGGTGATATGCAATGGACTACCGGCGATGCCTCCGGTGGCAGCGATGGCTTTGGCGGAACCCCTGCCACAGTTGGTTTAAACAAAGGTGATGGCATAAACTATGGCCTCATCGGCCGCTTTGATCATGATGGCTCGGATTACAACGGCCCCGGTGGTACTGCATCCGGAATCAGTTATCTGGATAATCAGCTATTCACTTTTAGCACCATGCAGGGCAACAATATCCCTCCCATTTTTACCGGAGTGCCAAGTTCTGCGGTGCTTTTGCAGGTGGGGGACAGCACTACAATCAACATTACCTCTGTTTCTCCCTTGCCTACCAATTTGGTGGATGCCGTAGTGCAACATGATTTCACGTCTGGTTTCTCGGTTTCAGTGGTTCCGGGCAACCCATGCAGTATTACCATAGAGATAAACGCACTTAGCACCAATCTGGGTTTGCACCCAATTAGTATCATAGCCTCGGATAACGGCAATCCGGTGCTTAGTTCTACTGCCAGTTTTAACGTAAATATCTATTCGCTTTCAGAGTATCTGCTGGCTGCCAACATCCTCAGTAAGGATATCAGTGTAATTGACATGGCAAGTGGAACGGTTTATGGCCCGTTTTTAACTGGTCAATTGGGCACAGGTTCGCTATTGGATATTGTGGTCTCGCCAGATAACCAATTTGCGCTGGTTTCCAATTTTGAAGACAATACCGTGTATCATATTAACGTTTCCGACCCGCTAAACCCAAGCGTTATTGCTTCCTATTACCTTGGTTTTCCTGCTGAAGATATCGCCTTATCTCAGGATGGACGTTTTGCCTTGGTAGCCGATGGAGGCAACCAAACTTCATTGGCAGTATTGGACTTACAGTCTCGAACCACGGTTCAGATAGAAAACATCTCGCCCCGTTATGCTCAGGGAGTGTCGCTTGGTCCGGATGGCAAGGTTTTGGTAAATGACTGCAGCAATGGCTTTGTTTACCAGTATCTGTTAAATCTCCAAACCGGGCAGCTAAGCCCTACAACTGCTTCAGAGGCTGTTCCCTATACATTCAACACGGCTATACATCCCTCTGGAAATTATGCCATTGCCTGTAGTGGCACAGACAATTCTACCAAAGTGTTGAAGCTTAATCAGGATAATACAATCACTACCTTACAAACCTTAAACGTAACCGGCTCGCAGTGTGCAAGATATTCTTCGGATGGCACCAAGGCATTCTTAGGTGTTACTGGATCAAGTCCAGATGCCCTTTATGAGTATAACGTTCAGCCCGATGGCAGCCTTGTTTTTGGCAATAGCTTCAATTTGCCCACCGATGCAGCAGGAGGTTATTATGGCGTAGATCCTGTGGCAATTTCTGCCAACAATGGTTCTGCCTATATTGCCAATATGTGTGATTCTTACCCCTACCTAACGGCAATAGACCTAATTACAGGCATGCAAACTCAGATTCAAACCGGCAGTCCAGTCGGACTGGCGATTGCCAATACCGGCCTGAAAGCTCAATTCTCTTATAGTATTACAAATATAGGTTTTGGCAGCCAGGTGCAGTTTAACCAACACTCAATTGGTGCACCTACCGCTTTCTTGTGGAACTTTGGGGATGGTGAAAGCAGCACCCTGGCAAATCCTTTGCATACCTATTTACTGCCAGGAGTTTACAGCGTCAGCCTAACCGTTTTCCGGGGTGCGATTAGCAATACCAGCACTCAAATCCTCAATATCTTCTTCGATCCCAATATTCATCTCACCCTGGCTGGCTCACCTTACTATTTTGCCAATACCATCACAGTTTTGCCCAGCCAGTCTCTTACCATAGATAGTGGCGTGGTGCTAAACTTTGCCCCCGATACCGGTTTGGTAGTGAATGGGACTATCAATGTAAGTGGTGCCACCTTTAGCGGTAACGAAACACAGGGATGGCTGGGAATTACTATCAACACCTCGCAAAGCCCCTTGGTATTTAACAACTGCACTGTCTGGCATGCCATCCAAGCCCTGAAGATTACCAATACCAGCTTTACGATTAACAATCTGCTGATTAATAAAACCAATATTTTCCCCGATGAAGTGGGAATCTGGGTGTTGGGTGCCTCAAACATTATTTTCAACAATGTCCAGGTGCTAAACTACACCCGCGGGATAGTGTTTAACAACGAAGACCTGCGCATTACCAGCAGTCCCACGCTTACTAATGTCCGCATTCGTAATACAAGCAGCACCATACGTCCTGTTAGCCGTGGTCTGGAAGTGATTGGTGCGGTTGGTCTTGCTATCACTGGCGCAGAAATTGAGGAATTTGACGAAGGTGTGTATTGGGACGGACAGGGAACCAGCGATTACCGCACCACTCCGACCCTCACCAATGTTCGTATCCGTAATACCAGCAGCACTTTGCGCAGTGCCAGCTTTGGCTTGAAGCTGCTAAACCTAAGCAGCGTGATTGCGGATAACGATTCCATCGGTGGATATCCCATTGGTTTGGAGCTGGAGAATCTCGACACCAATCGCACCATCACTTCTGCCACGCTGACCAATGTTCGCATTCGCAACACCAGCAGCACTTTACGCACCGATACCTTTGGTGCCAAGCTAACCGGAAACATCGCTGCCACGGTGAATAACCTGGAAATTACCGATTACAGCACCGGCATGCTCTATCAGGGAACCGGCGAGGCACAACGCGCCAGTGCAACCTTAACAAATGTTCGCATCCGCAATACCAGCAGCACTTTACGTAGTGCCGATAACGGTATCAAACTGATTGACCTTGGTTCCGTGGTGGTGGAGAATGACACTATAGAAGGTTACGCCAATGGCTTCAGCCTGGAAACAACCGAACAAACCCGCACCACCACCTCTGCCACGCTTACCAATGTTCGCATCCGCAATACCAGCAGCACTTTGCGCACGGAAACAACCGCCGCCAGCCTGAAAGGCAGCGTCAACGCCAGTATCGACAGTTTGGAGATAGAGGACTACAGCACCGGTATCTATTACGAAGGTGATGGCCAACCCTTCGAGCGCACCACACCAACGCTCACCAATGTTCGTATCCGCAATACCAGCAGCACTTTGCGGGAACCGGTCAAAGGCATGGTGCTAAAGAACCTGGCAGCGGTGAATTTGCAGCAGAATATTATCTATCCCAATCTGACTGCCATCCGTGGTAACGCAGAAGGAAACGGGATTATTCTTGATGAAGTTGCTAACGCCAGCATCATGCAAAACAACATCTGGGGCTTGACTAATGGCCTAAAGCTGATTAACAGCGGCAACGTAAGCTTTACCGAGAACATCGTGTGGACCAATGGCGCAGAGCTGGATAATCCGGTTGATCCCCCCAACAGCGGAGCAATAATTACCAACAACGTCATTTCTTATTCCAATGGGATTTATCCAGGTGCGGGCAATGTTGATCTGGATCCCCTGTTTGTAGATCCCAATCAGGGTAATTTCTACCTCAAGCTTCGTTCTCCGCTCAAAAACACTGGAATTGGTGCCCTGCCCTTCGATTTTACTGCTTTGGCTGCAAACCGCACCTATAGCATGCACCGTGGCTGGAATTTGATGGGCGTGCCCTACACCACTTTACCGGGTCAAAACACCCCCGTAGCCATCTTTGCAGACGACATTAATCCCTTCTATGTGGCTCCCAATTACACCTCCATTGTGCAGATGAACAGCAATGCCATGCCAGATTCTTTGGGGCATGTAACCTTTAACTACAGCGGAAGTTACAACATTCCGTCCGTGGTGCGTCCTGCGGTTGGTTATTGGGTAAATAATCCTTCCACCCAGGATGTGCCGGTGGACGTTTACGGCTTGATGGATGATGGCAGTTACAATCTGGAATTACCCGGTTCTCCCCTGCCCAATAATGGCTGGTATCTGGTGTCCAATCCTTATGATCGTCCTATTCGGTTCAGCGACAGCACCTTGCTGCCATCTGGTGCCATGCTGCCCTGGGGCTACATTTACCGCCGTGACACCAATAGCTATGTGATGGTGGATGCTGATCCGGCCAACGATAACGACTTCAACACCACAGACATACCACCCTGGTCGGCTTTCTTTGTGAAAGCCAATTCGCCTGCGGACCTGCTGTTTATCAATTATCCCGCCGATGACAGGCAAGCTCCGGCTCAGGACCTGGTTGCAAGCTCCAATTTCGGCTCGTCGCAAGTCCCCAAACCCGAATGGGAATTCACCCTGAATGCCGTAACAACCGGCCATGCAGATGCCGTAACCCTTGGTATCAGCAATGCTTCCAGCGAGGGCTATGATCCTATGGATGTGCCCGAACTGCCCTCAGCACCGGTGGTTTTGAACCGCGGACTGGACTTCTGCATTGCCAATAACGACTGGGAAATCAACCCCGGCACCTACACCAGAGACATCCGAAACAAGGAGACCAATTCCTGGAGCTGGCCTTTGCTGCTGAATCTGGAAGCCCTGCTGGAGAACGGACGCTTTGCAGAAAGTATTCGCATCAGCCCCGAATTTGCCGATAAACTGCCCGCCACGCATAGCTTTATGCTGCAAAACCCTGCCACAGGCCAAAGCATAGACCTGAAAACTCAATCCCTGTTGCTGTCGGTGAATATCGACACCTCCAATCCGGCAGGCGGAGCCACCCCCTGGCTGATTCCCCTAACCCTAATGGCAAGCCCTGTGGATGGTGGCCAACCGCAAGACCAGCGCGGGATTATCAGCACGGCAAACTACCCCAATCCCTTCAATCCCGAAACCACCATCAGTTATGCCTTGGGCTCAGATGCAGCCGTCAGCCTGGAAATCTACAACCTAAAAGGCCAGTTGGTGAACCGTTTGCTCAACACCAATCAAACCAAAGGCTCGCATAGCGTAGTGTGGAACGGAAAAGACAGCCAGGGACATAACGTGGCTTCCGGATTCTATTTCTACCGTTTGCAAGCCGGCGAAACCAGCCAAACCCGTAAGATACTGTTGATGAAGTAGTACGGTTTAGGAAGCAAGATACTGAAATGGCATGGGTGTAATTAGGAGAATTGCATCTTCAGAAAAGAGAAAATCTTTACATAAAGATGCGACAAAATATTGGTATTGACAAATAATCATTAGTTATAAAGCATGCAGTTAGATAAAAAATCCCTTGGCGGAATCATGAAGAAAGTTGCATTACTGCTGATTGGAGCACAGATAGCCCTGCTGTCATTAGCATGGGCATACCCCATTAATGAAATAGGGGCGAACTTCAAAGGGCTTGATAAAAACTATGCCAAAACACTGACCAAATAGTATGTCTATCATGGGACGGTCAGTGCGGAAGTTTTTAGAATTACTCCTCCAAAAGTAGAAGCACCATTAGAATCGGTTTACGAATTATATGCGTGTTTCAACCCACCCTACCGGCGGCTTGCCGATGAAAAGGGTAAGACGCTTTGGAAGACTTCTGATTTTGTTATGGATTTTGATAACGGTCAACAGGTGGAGTCCATTGATATCAATGATAAAACTGTAACTTGGACACCGAAGGATATTCCTTCCGGGTTATATATTGTCAAACTGGTTGAGGGCTCAAAAACTATTGAAAGCCACTTGATTTCATACCTTAAGTAGGGGGATTTATGAAACTAATTCCTTTGGCGATAATGTGTATGCTGGTATCAGTAAACTTGTCTGCACAGATTGACAGCACTTTTGTGCGTTATTACTACCCCACAACCCAAACTTTACCAGCATGGGAAGCCTTTCCAATTAGTCAAACGCTAGCAGCTAATGTATTCAAAGCTTATGATGGGAATTTTGTATTGCAAGCATTGGCTACCTATCACTCTCCTCCCCCCGAATGGGTATTCCCCCAATCACCTATGATGCTTTACTCCCGCAGCGGTGGTTATCAGAACACAGTATTCGGACCTCAATTCGGAGGGGACATAGTTGAAGGGTACAATGAGCCCTTGTAGCCCATGAAATTGGGAGAAAGCCATACAAATTGGTAAGGGCTATAATGACTTCTTGGCTTACACTATATGCTGCAGACAAGGTGTCCGTAGCTACTGCACATCATCACTTCATCACTTTGTTACTACATCACCTCAGCTATCTTAAAAAACTGCGTTCTATTCCTCTTTCAGCACATGCAGCACTTCGGGCAGCAACTGCTTTTTGCGGGAGAGCACATCCGGCAGGTGGAATGTGTTTTCATCGATGCGTCGATAAATCAGATTGTCTGCCAGACGGAAACTGGTGCTCAGCAGGATGCTTTCCTCCCCGATAATATCTGTAATCAGCAACATTGCCCAATCCAGGGCAAATTTATCTTTGGCTCTGTAGATGGCATCCAGAAAGCGTGATTTTACTGAATCCAAATCACTTAGCGTAATAACTTCCATCTGAGCAATGCCAACGCGAAAACCTTCTTCTCGGTAAATCTTAAAATCACGCGAGATGGCTTCATCGGGATCTGCGGCTCCCAGGGAAGCAGCATGGCGAAAGATTTCCCTGCCCCACTCTTCCACATTCAGCTTAGCCAGTTCTGCCAGTTCTTCTGCGGCACTGATGTCTTCCGGCGTGGTGGTTGGTGAGCGCAGAATAATGGTATCGGACAGAATGCCGGAAAGCAACATCGCAGCAATACTTTGGGGGATTTCCAGGTTTCGGCTGCGGATGTGTTTGTAAACCAGGGTGCAAGAGCTTCCCAGCGGGTCGGCATACACATAGATAGGCTTGTTGCTGCGAATGGTTCCCAGCCTGTGATGATCAATTATTTCCACAATATCTGCCTGGTCAATACCTTCCACCGAATGGGCAAGCTCATTGTGATCCACCATAATCACTTTGTGGCGGGGAGGGTCAATCAGCCGTGAATTGGTTACCAGCCCACTCAGCTTTGTCCCATCCAGCACCGCGATGCCATGATGATCTACATTCATCAGGATCATTTTGATTTCTTTCAGGCTGTCTATGCGCTTTAGGACAGGTAAGCCCTTGTTGGCTATCACTTTGGCAGGAGTGCTAATCCTAAGCAAGCGGATGGTTTCGGCGGTATCCACTTTGGACACAAAGATCCAGCCCTTGAAGGTGGAGGTATCCAAATTACTGCACTCTGCTTCCGTCATTCCGGTCAAAATCACAATCGGGAAGTCCCGTTGCAGCGCATATTCTATTACGTCCATCCGGTTTCCGGCAATCAGCAGTGGATAGGCATTTGGTGAGGATTTCAGATTCTTGTCAAGTCTGTTTATAAAGGTTTCAAAAGCCATTGCTCCCACCATCATCTGCAAAGTGTATTCCTCTTCGCTGCCATTTTTGAGGTAATAGCCTGGAATCACTTTAAACAAATTCTCGGGACGCAAGCAGTAAAAGGGGCGCTCATCATACTGACGGGGCATAAAATAATGCGCTATTTCGTGCATGGATATCAGCCCCAGATAGTTTTGCTCAGCATCCACAATCGGCACCGTGCGCACCTTTTTCTCTTCCATCAGCTGCGTAACATAGCCTACAGGCTCATTTTCGTGCATGGTGTAAAGATCGCATAGCATCAAGTCTTCCGCTTTGGGATACACATCACGAATCAAAGGCGGAATCGCCAGCCCCAGATGCTCAAATACAAACCGGGTCTGGGGGTTCAAATTACCCAGAATACCGGCAATAAACCTGCCTTCCGGCTCCGTTTGAGCCTTATACCATGCATAACAAAAGGGTGCACACACAGAATCTGTGTCGGGATTGCGATGACCAATAATAAACGTTTTTTGCATGTTGCCAGAAACGCTATTGCAGGCAAGCTTGTCAAGCCGGATTTTGCTTCCGCTTAGGAAATCCGGTTCTACTTGACACAATCTTACTTAAATCGACTTTGGAACCCACAGAGTTTTTTAGGAGATTTTAATGGGAACAACGCAAGATACCAAGGATGCCATCCTGCAGCAACTACAAACTTTGGGAAATACTTACGCCAAAAAGATGTTTGGTGAATATGGCCTGTATTGCGATGACAAGATGGTGGCGTTAATTAGTGATGATCAGTTGTTTGTAAAACCCACCGAAGGTGGAAAAGCCTTTCTGGAAGAGTTGGAAGAAGCCCCACCCTACCCTGGAGCCAAAGATTGGTTTTATATATCTGAGGAAAAATGGGAAGATGCTGACTGGCTGTGCGAACTAATTACCATAACCATAGCCGAGGTTGTGCCCTCCAAAAAGAAGAAGAAATAGGCATCTGAAAGCTCTTGCGTGTGCTTTGGTTTAGTCGCTAACCGCTCTCACCATAAAGAAGCGTTTGCTGCCACCTGTTGCGGTATATGTGGTGGTAGTGCTTTGGCCAAGAAAGCTCCATTGCTGCCAGGGAGCATAGGGATCTTCTGAGGCATACACCTTATACAATCCAACCCCTATAACAGGTTGCCATTCAAGCTGAAACTGGTTGCCGGATCGCTCTATCAGCAAATCCTGCACAGTCCCCGGGATAGCAGCTTCCTGCCAGGCCAGATATGGGTAACCGCTATTTTGAAGCCCCTGGATGTCGTGCCGCCAGATAGCAGCAAAATCCCAGGCGGCAAAAGTATCCAGCGAACCGGGATAGGTCATTTGGGCAGTGGTTTTTCCATTATTGCCAAGGTCGGTGGGGATGCCTGTGGTCTGCACATCCCAGTATGATTGCGTCATCAGGCTGCCATCGCTTAGGTAACCAACCACGCCTCCGCTAAAACTACCTCCCGCAGTTAGTTCTATCTCTCCGGTGGCATAACTGCGCAAAATATTGCCGGAGTTGCTACCTCCTGCAATGCCAACCACGCCACCAATATTTCTTCCACCAGAAATGCTCATGTGGCTGTAGCAGTTATTTACATTGCCCCATGACAAGGCACCCACGATTCCGCCCAAATGCCATCCAGCCATTATGGAGCCTTCGCTGGAGCAGCTTGCGATTGTTCCGGAACCGGTGAGCACTCCTACCAGTCCGGAATCAGTTACCAGCCACGGACCTATGGATAGTAAACGGCATCAAGAACTTGCGACTCTATTTAAAAAAGTAAATATCGATATTGTTTATGTTACTGCCTTTCTAAGTCGTAAAACATTTTCAAAATATGCTTCTGTAAGTGCGTGGGAGACTTAGGTCTGGATAAAGGACAGTCCGGATCACCTTATTCATTACAATGGCACAAAGTTTCCTGGCCCCTACTAAACCTCAAAAGTGCAGAAATCTCACCAACCCTATTGAAGCATCAAACAGGAGAAGATTAACATAAGGTTTAAGCCTGATATAAACTGACACCCAAAGCTGCA
>DIXL01000111.1:15938-59017 GCA_002428685.1 Cloacimonetes bacterium UBA6081
ATTATCAAGGGCTGGATTCCCGCCTCCGCGGGAACGACATTGCTGATACGACATATGTAACTTGACATGACACTAGATTGGTGGTTAGATATAATGGACTGGTTTTGGAAATGTCCAAGTGCTTGTTTGGACTGTTTTGGACTGGTTTGGACAGTTTTACTGCAAATTTGGATAGTGTTTGGACAGGCTTTGGAAAGAGCAGTTGTGAAATCGGAACTTTGAAATTAGAAAAAGCGCAATTGGAGTGCGATTGTGCCGATCAGGAAAGCTCCGTAATTCCAATCTGAGTCTAAAACCAGAACCGGATAGTCTAGATTAAATGGTTGGAGGATAATCTGTTGCCTGTGGTGGTCGATCTGCACCTTCTTGATAGTGAGACCATCGTCAGTCCTTACAACTGCAATTTTCTCGTCTGCATCTTCCCAACTCTGACTGCTCTTGATGACCACTATGTCCTGATGCTGGATCACAGGCTCCATGCTATTGCCATTTACTTGAAAGACAGTGTATTGCTTGAGGTTACCTGGCAGGAATGAGACCGGTAATTGAATCTGCCCGACCTGACTCCACTCGTCTTTGATCTCCATCGGAGGTCCGGCAGCTATCTCACCCACTATGGGGAAAGTGATAGACCGAGTGGGATCGTAGTCTTGATTGTTGATGGGATGCAGGATTGGTGAGATTATGGTGGGAATTGAGTTGTCTGCATTGGTTTGGTTTGTAGGTGCCTGATTGGATTGGATGAGCTCTTGAAACTCGTCTTTGGCATACATAGAGCCGTTTCCAGTAAAGAGCCAGTGGATATTGATCTGGTCTTTGGAGAGTGCTTCCAAGAACTCCGGATCGGGATATCTCTCGTTTAACTTGTAACGGGAAAGCGAGGCACGGGAGATGCCATACTTAGTGGCAAACTGGTAATCCTTGAGTCGCATGGCCTTAATCACCAAGCTAAGGCGCTGTCCGATAGTCGGTTTATTCATCGTGATCTCCATATAGTAACTTTAGCATTGACTATATCCGCATGGCTGCAAGATTAGTTCCAGATGCCATTCTGCTGCAGAGCGGAATGGAGTCAATACTAAAGTGTATATTGTGACCCATGTGGATTATAAAGTATTGCCGGATAATGCGTAAGAAAGCTGGTAAATTTGCAGAAAGGACTTCCCAAGGTTCTGCGCTTGTGGTTGTTAGCACCCTACTAATACATAAGAGAGGTGTGAATGACTACCAAGAAACGCATCCAATCGGAAGTGCATAAACGAGCTGGTAAGAGCAATGTCCAAGCGGGTACCCCTGTCCAAGCGGGGGTAGGCATGAGGCTTAACTCATTGATAACTATGATGAGAAGCCAAAATGTCCAAGGATCTGCCTAAGAAGGACATTGCCCAGTTATGCAGTGAGATTCTGGAGCAATTACCCGATGTTGATTTCAAGAAAAGCTTTGACATAATTTGATACCATTTATTAGTGTGATTTGCAGTGTTTGGCATTAGCTGATGGATTGATTATATATGGACAGAAGCTATCGTCTATGCCAAGTTGGACATGCAAATAAAGGAGTTTAATGTGAATGACAGATGGCTTTCCGTCGTGGAAATCAGCGAGTATTTGGGAATTACGAAGGACTCTGTGTATAAATGGGTTAAAGAAAAAGGCATGCCCGCGCATAGGCTGGGTAAGCTCTGGAAATTCAAAACAGATGAGGTAGATATCTGGATGCGGAAAGGTGGTGCAAACGAGGTAATGAGTGATTCAAAATCAAAGCACAAATCCTGAGCAATTTGGGTTTCGGCTCAGTTCTGCTGGAGCTCATACATCCAGGACGATAATGCTTCCAGAATTGGCTATGTTGCTAAGTGCAGTGAGTAAACCTGAAGCCTCTTTCAAAGACTACACATCTGCAGTATTAAATGACAACTGTCTTCATAAGCGTTCTGCAAGCAACAGAGAGCGCACTCTTGATAATCTACGCATTCTTTATGGGCTCGACGACAAAATCACTATCTTCCGTATCCTAAAAATACTCTGGATCAAAGACCCAGAATCGCTTCCACAAAATGCGTTCTTATGTGCTACTACCCGTGACCAACTACTTAGGGAGCTTACTCCCTGGGTGCTTGCCAAGCCGGAAGGAACAGTGATTGATAGAATGGAATTGGAAAGGCATATTACCAAGCATAATCCTGATAGATTTAGCCCAGTGACGCTCACTTCCACCAGTCAAAACCTCAATGCAACTTGGACCCAAGCAGGCTTTTTAACGGGTAGAAGCAAAAAAGTAAGAATAAAAGCCCAACCCAGCCCAACATCAGTTACTTATGCACTTCTACTTGGTTTCCTTTGCGGAGCACAGGGAATGAGGCTGTTTGAAAGCGAATTTGTGTCTTTTCTGGATAGCCCCAAAGAAAACCTGATTAGTATGGCAGAGATTGCATCTTGCATGGGCTTGCTCCGCTTGAAGCGCATTGGAGATGTTGTTGAGGTTGATTTTGATGCTATCCTAAAATTGGCAGTTCCGGAGAAGATCAATGTCTAAAATCGATTCATTACTCCAAAACTATCATAAGCATCTGAGGATACCCTGGCGATCTGATGCAGCACCGATGCAAAGGGTTTGGTTTTGTGTATATGACCCAAAGGACGATAAAAACCTCAGAGCCAAACTGGAAGAATTTGAGCTGGCAACAATCCAAAGCTCCAAGAAATGGCTGCAATATGATCTTTCCGACAGCTTTGCCCAGTGGCTTTCTGCTCATCCTTATGCCGAACAATACTTTAAGAATCCCAGATTGCTTAAGACCATTATTCCAAACTATAAAGCATATCTAATTTGCCAGATCGAAGCTATTATTAGCAGCAAGGGTGCCGATGGCGACACTGCTTTTGCCATCTGTGGCGTAGGTTCACTGTTTGGTTTCTTGAAGGTGAAAGAGCTTATAGAAAGCATCGCTCCTCTGGTAAGGGGACGTTTGGTAGTATTCTTCCCCGGAACTTACGAAAATAATAATTACCGTCTTCTGGACGGATATGACGGCTGGAGCTATCTGGCCATTCCAATAACTTCGGATAACGAATCTTAGGGGGCAACAAAGATGCTGAATAGAGACATCTACTTAAAAGACCCAACTTCAGTCAAGTTAGTCAACGAAGGCGTGGCAAACGTCAATGATGAAAGAACAGACCAAGCCCTGGAGGTACTCCGCTACGAACTGGAGACTTTTGTCTGTGATGGGCAATATGAAAAGGGTTTGAACCATATCCTGGAAACCTATCTGAAAAACATCAATCAAGCCCAGCAACCATCTGTGTGGATCAGTGGTTTCTATGGCTCAGGAAAATCTCACCTGGCTAAGATGCTCCGCGCGCTCTGGTTGGATACGGTTTTCCCCGATGGAGCAACTGCCAGGGGCATCGCAAACTTGCCCCAAAGCACCAGAGACCTCTTAAAAGAGCTAAGTATCCAGGCAAAGCGTCATGGCGGTTTACATGCAGCGTCCGGAACTCTTGGCTCCGGTAGCAGCAATGTACGGCTGGCACTACTGGGCGTTGTATTCAAGTCCCTGGGCTTACCTGAGCAGTACCCAAAAGCCAAGTTTGTAATGTGGTTAAAACAAGAGCACATTTTCGAGCAAACCAGGGATTATGTTGTTTCCACGGGTGCAGACTGGGATTTTGAGCTGGATAACTTCTATATCGCCGAATGCTTACACAATGCTTTGATGAAGGTGAAACCCAATGTCTTCCTTTCTCATGAAGTATGCATGGATACTCTGCTCAATCTATATCCCAGCACTAACGACATCTCAATAGATGAAATGCTCAAAGCCTTGCGAAGTGCCTTGTCGACGGACGGCAAAATCCCTCTCACAGCTATCATCCTGGATGAAATGCAGCAATACATCGGTGACAGCAGCGAGCGTTCGCTGGATGTCCAAGAGACTATCGAAGCCTGCACAAAGAACATCGGAGGGAAGCTGATCACTGTTGCCACGGGACAAACAGCCATTTCCGGAACGGCAAATCTAAAGAAACTGGAGGGACGGTTTACCATCCCTATCCAACTTTCGGATAATGATGTGGATACTGTGATCCGCAAGGTATTTCTGGCCAAGAGTCCTGCTGCCTTGCCAGCCTTGGACGATGTGTACAGATCCAATATCGGAGAGCTATCACGCCATTTGAGCGAAACCGCTGTAGCACATAAAAAAGAAGACGATTTGTTCTTTACCCAAGATTATCCGATCTTGCCGGTGAGGCGCAGATTTTGGGAAGAAGCTCTTAGAGTATTGGACATGACCGGCACAGACAGCCAACTCCGCAACCAGCTAAGCACCATCCACAAAGCCATCAAAACAAATGTGGACATGCCCGTAGGCAATGTAATACCCGCTGATTACTTATATTTCGATTCGGCCATAAAGCTCCTGCAGGCACGCCTCCTGCCAAGCAAAGTGTATGATCAAACCATGCTCTGGATTGAAAGCAGCAATGAGGATCAGCGGCTGCTTGCCAAGGCCTGTGGTTTGATATTCCTGATCAATAAAATCAATGCACACAACCCTGATCTTGGCATCCGAGCCGTAACTACCACGCTGGCAGACCTGATGCTGGAAGATATCACCACCGATAGCAGTGTTTTGCGCGGCAAACTGCCCAAACTAATGGATACCTGCCCCTTGCTGATGAAAGTCAAAGACGAATACCGCATTCAGACCGAGGAAAGCGTCGCCTGGGATGGCGAGTTTCAAACCCAGAAGTTAGCTCTATCCAGTTCATCGCAATTGATTGATTCAGAACGGGAAGAGCGGATTAAGCAGCACTATGCTTCCGCAACCAAGGGTTTAAGCGTTTTGCAGGGAAAATCAAAAGTACCCCGCGAAGCCTTGCTTAGTCATGCGGGCAGCAGTCCTGTAGATCATAAAGAAAAGCTCTTCATCTGGCTCAGAAATGGCTGGAGTGTAGAGGAAAACTCTGCCAGAGTGGATGCGAAACAACTGGGTAATGACTCTCCCCTAATTACAGTTTATCTGCCCAAAAAGAACTCCGATGCCATCCGAGCAAGCCTGATCGAACTGAAAGCCGCAGAGAACACTTTGCGGGTAAAGGGTAACCCCAATACACCCGAGGGTATTGAAGCGCGTTCAGCCATAGAAACTATCAAAAGCACAGCAGAGCTAAAGCTCAATGAGCTCTTCCAGGAGCTTTTCTCGGAGGCGAAAGTGATCCAAGCCGGAGGCAGCGAGATCTGCGAGGCAAATTTGAAAGCAAGCCTGGAAAACGCCCTTAGTAGCTCTCTATTGCGGCTGTATCCAAAATTCAGCGAAGCCGACGATAGCAGATGGAGCAAGGTTTATGAAAAAGCCATGCATGGAGCACCGGATGCGCTATCGGCCATAGATTACGGCGGTGAGGCAGTGAACAACCCTATCTGCAAAGCGATCCTGAGTTACATTGGGAATGGCAAAAAGGGCGACGATATCCGCAAGTATTTTGACAAATCTCCCTATGGCTGGCCCAGAGATGCCATTGATGGTGCAATAGCAGTGCTGATCGTGGCAGGCATCATCAAAGCCCTGGATGAGCGGAATCAGAGCATCGAAATTGCCAAATTGGAACGTAGGGCTATTGGCAGGGTTACCTTTAAAAGTGAAACCGTGGTAATCAGCAATGCCCAACGCATCAGCATCCGCAGATTGTATCAAATGCTTGGCATAACCTGCCCATCAGGAGATGAATATAACTCTTCCGGTGACTTTATCGTTAAACTTAGTTCCATAATAGACCAAGCTGGGGGTGATGCTCCGCTCCCAAACAGACCAAGCACAGATAAAATTGATGAGATCAGGCTCTGCAGCGGTAACGAGAGATTGATGGCAATCTACAATGCCTACGATGAGCTATCCGGTTTGATAGATACCGCCAAGCTACTTGCAGACCATATTTCCAAGTGCCTTCCTAACTATAGATTATTGGAGCAGCTGTTAGCACTATCCGGTGGCTTGCCCGATATTGATATTATCCAAAGCCAGATAAATCACATAAAAGACCAGAGACTGCTACTCGCAGACCCCGACCCGGTGGTACCCATCTTATCTGCGCTTGGCCAAAACTTCCGGGAAGAGTTAAACCGTTTGAAGCAAGAATACGATTTTGCTTTTAAACAAGGGAAAGCCAGCCTTGTAGCAAATGGCAATTGGCAAACCTTGGAACCGGAACAGCAGGAAGCTATCCTCAAAGCAAATCAGCTTGATGATAGTTCAAAGCTTACCTTTGATCTATCCGACACAAACGCTATCCTTAAAACTCTATCGAAAAACTCTCTTAGCTCTATAAAAGATAGGATCGCGGCAATGCCCGGAAGGTTTAACAAAGCTCTGGAAGAGGCTGCAATACTCTTGGAACCTACATCACATACAATCATGTTACCAAAACATACGCTTAGAAGCTATGACGACATTGACAAATATGTGTTGGAGATAAAATCAATTTTAATAAAAGCACTATCCGATGGACCTATAGTCATCAGTTAGGGGGAATAATGATTATTCAACAGCTTAGACTCAACAATTTCCGGAAATTCGAAAACCAGGAGTTTCGGTTTAACGATAATTTCAACGTTTTAATAGGCGACAATGCCTCAGGTAAAACTCAAGTTTTGGATGCAGTTTCCATCATTCTTTACTCGTATTTACTGGATATGGAAATGAAGCCTGGCAGGCATATAAACAAAAATGACGCAAGAATATTCTCTACCATAACAAACGAACTAGTAAATACTGAGGAAGTTTATCCTATAAAGCTATCGGCTGTTATCAGGTTTAGAGATAGAAACTATGATGTGTGCCGAGAGTTGAAAAAGGCCACAGGTAGAACAACATGGCTTGAAGCTCAGGATATAAAGCTCAGGGGCTATTGGGATCTACATAATGTGCGAAACGGGAAAGAAGTTACTTTCCCAGTATTGGCCTATTATGGAACTGGACGCCTCTGGCATATGAAACGGCATACCGAGGTTGAAAGCACTGTACCTAGAGTAAACGGCTATAGAAACTGCCTTGATCCCTTTTCTGATCACTTAGATTTTCAAAAATGGTTCATTAAACAAGAACATGTGGCACTACAAAAACAAATAGTGATTCCAGCCTTACAAGCAGTACGAAAAGCAGTAAAGGGAATGATCCCCGGATGCAGAAACTTCTATTACGATTTTCAAACGGAGAAAATTATATTAGAGTTTGAAGATGAACCGTATTGCCCATTTAGCAATCTCAGTGATGGGTTCAGGAATATGACTGCGATGGTTGCCGATATTGCGTATCGCTCCTCAGCCCTTAATCCGCAATTCGGAGACTCGGTGCTTCAATCAATTACCGGAGTAGTGATTATCGACGAAATCGACCTGCACCTTCACCCTACATGGCAGAGATCTGTAGTCGATGATCTAAAGAGAACGTTCCCCAAAATTCAGTTTATTGCCACTACCCATAGTCCATTTATCATCCAATCCCTTGGACCCGGTGAAGTGATAGATTTGAATAACATCAACAATCGTGAGCTTAACTATGTTGGTGGTGATTATGGCACCCCTGCTCCGGAAGCGGAATATGTAAATAAGTCTATCGAAGATATCGCAGAAAATGTTATGGGAGTTGAGGATGTTCAGCGTAGTCAACGCTTCACTGATATGTATGAAGCTGCAAAAAAATACTATCAGTTATTGGATAATGCGACAACTGCAAATGCGCACGAATTAGAGTTAATCAAGAAGCGTTTGGATGAGCTAATAGCCCCATTTAGCGATAATGTGGCTTATTATGCTTTCCTAGAGATGAAAAGAGAGGCAGCAGGTCTCAATGAACACAATGATGATGAGGGTGATAAATGAGACCTGTAAATAAAGGTAACTGTCTGATTGACCAGAATGGACACCAAATCATTTTCTCGCATTATTCGGATGCAAAAGGATATCTGATTCAAAGACTTGGGCATTATTGTTCTTATTGTGAAAGAAGCATACGTGCTTCTCTGGCTGTAGAGCATATACAACCGCAATCTAGGCAACAGGATCTTGGCAAAACTTGGAGTAATCTACTTTTAGCATGTGTAAATTGCAATTCGACAAAGAAAGATACAGACGTGAATTCTACAAATATCGGCGATTACTTATGGCCAGATACAGATAACACTTACAGGGCCATGACATATTATCCAAACGGGCCTATACATCCAAACCCGAGAATGCCTGGTCACCTACAACAAAAAGCACAGAACAGCATAAATTTGTTCGGACTCAATAAAACACCAGCCAACAACTCAAAAGCTACTGACGAAAGGTGGATTGGTAGAATCGATGTTTGGGGTATCGCAGAAGAATCCAAAGCAGATTTAAAAGATAATGACACGCCACAGATGAGAAGGCAGATAGTCAAGACAGCCCAAGCGAATGGTCATTTTAGCATCTGGATGACGGTCTTTCATGACGATCCAGATATGCTTAGTAGGCTTATTGATGCCTTCCCTGGCACTTGCAGAAATTGTTTTGACCCAAGTAATGGGTACATGCCAGTCAAACGTCCCGGAGGACAGTGTTAATGCTCCCCCTCGATAAATATCTTCGTAACAAACTGGAAAGGGCGATCAAAGAAGCCCGCGAGATAGCCGAAACAGGGGCTAAAGCAGCTCTAGAACAATTAGGTGTGGGAGATGCCAATCCCCCCAGTTTCCTTAGTGAGCCAGAAAAAGCCCTGCGACGCAGATTGCGGGTTCATGGACGCCAGCTAGGTGATCCTAAGTATGCCGATTCTCAACAAGCTATGGACAACCTCACCGAGGAAATTGCCTATGAGCACTGGCACCGCATGCTCTTTGCCAGGTTTTTGGCTGAGAACAATCTGCTCATGGATGACGATCCCAATAACCCGGTATCGCTTAGTTTGGAAGATTGCGAAGCTCTGGCAACTGAGCAAAATGCCTCGAGTGCCTGGGAACTGGCAGCCAGATACGCATCCAGGATGCTGCCCCAGATCTTTAGAACCGATTCTCCGATCTTGCAGCTAAATCTTCCCCCGGAACATCAGCATGGTTTGGAGAAGCTTCTAAGCGAGCTTCCCCCTGAAACCTTTATCGCTTCCGATGCCTTGGGCTGGGTATATCAGTTCTGGCAAGCCAAGAAGAAAGACGAGGTAAACAAATCCGAAGTGAAAATCGGAGCCAGAGAGCTTCCGGCAGTAACCCAGCTTTTCACCGAACCCTATATGGTGCAGTTCCTGCTGGATAATTCCCTGGGTGCCTGGTGGGCAAGCAAACGCCTCAGTGAAGATGATCTTAAGAACGCCAAATCCGAAGAGGAACTGCGGGAGAAATCTGCCATTGCCGGGGTTCCACTCACTTACCTTAGGTTTGTGCAGGAAGATGGCAAATGGCGTCCCGCTGCGGGAACTTATCCTAACTGGGCACAGGACATCAAAGACCTGAAGATTCTGGATCCCTGTTGCGGTTCCGGACACTTTTTGGTGGCAACGCTTCGCATGCTTGTTCCTATGTTAGTTACGCTAGAGATGTGCTTGCCTCTCCCAGCAATCGACTGGGTATTGCAACGGCAGCTCTACGGTTTAGAATTAGACAAGAGGTGCGTGGAGATAGCCGTTTTTGCTGTAGCCTTAGCTGCCTGGACTTATCCCGGTGCCGAAGGTTACAGGCCTTTGCCACAGATGAATATCGCCTGCTGCGGACTCTCGGTTGGCTCTGCAAAAGAAGAATGGACTGCCCTTGCCAATGGCAATGCCGCCCTGCGCCAAGCGCTTACCTGGTTGCATGATTTTTATCAGGATGCCCTTGTTTTGGGATCATTACTCAATCCCAGAGTAGATAAATTCGGGGAGTACATTAGAACGCACTATCCGGAGTATGCCTTCGACAAACTGCTGGCCAAAGTCCGCCCTGAGGAAGAGATGGAAGCTGGCCTCGCTGCCAAAGGCCTGCTGGATGCCACCCTGATCCTGATGAATGAATACGACCTGGTGATCACTAATGTGCCTTATTTGGCGCGTGGAAAACAAAACCCTGCCTTACAAAAGCACTGCGAAAAATACTACTCTGCTGCCAAAAATGACCTGGCAACAGTGTTCCTGGATCGCTGCCTGCAGCTTTGCCACGCAGGTGGAACAGCCAGTATCGTCCTGCCCCAAAATTGGCTTTTCCTCACCTCCTACAAGAAATTTCGGGAGAAACTTCTTCTAAACGATACCTGGCATCTGATTGCCAGATTGGGACCTCAGGCTTTTCAAACCCCGATGTGGGATTTTAATGTGCAGTTGCTAACGATAAGTCACGGACAGAACAATCCGGATATGGACATCTTTTCTGAAGATAGCACCCTGAATCTGCTCTCCGGCTTGGATGTCTCAGAGTTCCGATCTGCCCAAGAAAAGGGGGATAAGCTGATCGATACTGAGATTAAGGTTGTGTCTCAGGCAAGGCAGTTAAAGAATCCAGATGCCAGAATCAGCTTAGAAGTATCACAGGTAATTACCACGGTGGGCACTTATGCGCGTAGTTTGGCTGGCTTAGATTCCGGGGACACAATGAGATTCAGGTTTGGATTTTGGGAGTTACCAAGATTAATGGGTGGATGGATTATGTTTTTAAGCAGTATCCCATTCATCTCTCACTTTGATGGCAGACAGAATGTAATTTTTTTTGAGGATGGTCATGGTGCTATGAGCGAATGCTCGGGAGCAAGAATCCAAAATTTAAGATTCTGGGGGATGAAGGGAGTCTGCATTTCTCGGATGGGTAAAAATGCTGCGAAGCTAAGTGAGGGTGAAAGTTGGGATAGAACATGCGCTTGTGTCATACCATATAAACAAGAGAATCTGGAATCCTTATGGACTTTTTGTAGCTCGGACCTTTTCAATACTGAATTGAGAAAGATCAATCAGGGATTGAATGTTTCGGAGGCATCAATAGAGCAAGTCCCCTTCGACCTCGAACACTGGCAGAAAGTAGCTGATGAGAAATACCCAAATGGACTTCCTGAGCCATATTCAGACGATCCCACGCAATGGATTTTTCATGGGCATCCCTGTGGCAGCGTGATCTGGAGCGAAGAGAGCAAAAAACTGGAACAGGGGAAGCTGAGAACTGACAACACCGTGCTGCAGGTTGCCATGGCCCGTCTCTTGGGTTACCAGTGGCCTGCGGAAGTAGAAGCTGCTTCCAGCTGCTTGGAGGACAAGCGCCAGGATGGTGCTTCCACCATAGAGCTTTCCGAGCAATCCCGCTACTGGGTAAAACAAAGCCAGGAACTGCTTCCCTTTGCCGATGAGGATGGCATCGTTTGTATCAGTCCGGTACGAGGCGAGGAATCTGCCATGGACAGGATCATCAATTTGCTGGCAGCAGCTTATGGAGATAAATGGTCACCAGCTATATTGGCTGAACTGCTGGCGGCTTGCGATCACGCCGTCAAAAGCCTGGAAAGCTGGCTACGGGACAAGTTCTTTGCCCAGCATTGCAAGCTGTTTATGCATCGCCCCTTCATCTGGCATATCTGGGATGGCCTGCGCGATGGCTTTTCCGCTTTGGTAAACTATCACAAATTCGATAACCGCAAGCTGCAAAGCCTGATCTACAGCTATTTGGGAGACTGGATAACTCGGCAAAAGCATGATCTGGCAAGTGGCATCGATGGAGCCTCGGAAAAGCTTGCCGCTGCCGAAACCCTGCAAAAGAAGCTGATCCTGATCCAGGAAGGCGACGCGCCTTACGATATCTTTGTGCGCTGGAAACCGCTGGCCAAACAAGCTATCGGCTGGAACCCTGATCTCAATGATGGAGTGCGCATGAACATCCGCCCCTTCGTGAAGGCGGAAGTGCTGAGATATTACAAAAAGCCCACTCTCAACATCAACTGGGACAAAGACCGCGGCAAGGATGTCCCCTCCGCTCCTTGGTATCATCTGGATAAGGGCGACAGGATAAATGACAGGCATCTTACATTAAAAGAGAAGAAAGGAGAATAAAATGCTAACCAAAATGTATGTAAACAACTACCGTTGTTTAGTCAATTTCGAGATCGAATTTGACAACCTGACTTTACTGCTGGGCACGAATGGTTGCGGAAAAACAACGATCTTCGATATCCTTTACAACATCAGAAGGTTAGTTATTGACAATGATCGGGTAGGAGAAATATTTTCTCTGGATGATATGACCGTTTGGTTAGACTCAGAAACCCAGATCTTTGAACTATCAGTTAGTGGTTATGAGGGTCTTTATGTTTATAGGCTTACGCTTGATTACAATAATGAAGCCAAGCGACTTCAGATTGATTCCGAGACACTGTATCACGATGGAAAGCGTTTATTTGAGTTTATCAAAGGGAAAGTAGAGATGCACCTGGATCACAGATCAGGATTGGGATATCCTTCTGATCCTACTAGATCGGCACTTACTATTGTATCTGATGATTATGATAACAAGAAAATCACATGGTTTAAAAAGTGGATCGAGATGCTTTTTATCTTGAATCTCCAGCCCAAGACTATGAGTCCAACTGCTGAGAGCGAATCATCGTGGTTGAACTTGGATGGAACGAATTTTGTTTCATGGTATCGGTATCTTTCACAAGAACATCAGGATAAAATCCCTGAGATATTTGACTATCTGAGAGAGTCGATTCCAGGCTTTGATTCCTTCAAACTTGAGAAATCCGGAAAGAGTAAAAATATGAAAGTTGGATTTCGCAGCGCAGATAAGTCACTTAAAACTCAGTTCTTCGATCTTGACCGCATATCAGATGGGCAAAGAGTGTTAATAGTGTTGCACATGCTATTGGTAGGGTTGAAAGACATGGGACATACTCTGATGCTTGACGAACCGGAAAATTATGTTGCCCTGGCTGAAATCCAACCTTGGCTAATGGAGCTGAGTGACGCCTGTGGAGTTAGCATTCCACAGATAATCATAATCAGTCACCATCCGGAGCTTATCGACTATTTTGGAGTCGAAAAATGCAAACTCATAGATAGAGAACCACTGGGGCCAACTCGTGTAAAATCCCTTCCTACCCAGTTTGATGATAGTTTGAAGCTCTCCGAGGTTATTGCACGGGGTTGGGAGCATGAGTAAAAGAAAGGTTATGCTCACCCTAATTTGCGAGGACAGCCAACAAGAGTGCTTCGCCAGAAGGTTCCCATATGGTATGGGATGGAGCAAACTTCAGATACGGATAGTGAAAAGTCCTACCGGAAGAGGCTCGGGTGAACAATGGGTGCGAGAAAAATACGCTAAAGAGCCTGCGAATTATCGTAAAAGCCATGTTCGCTATGCCTTTTTAGCCATCGTGGATGGTAACACGCATAAAGTACTTGGCAGAGTAACCCAGTTTAATAATAAATGCTTAGAAATGCGTATTCCCGTCCGATATGACTCCGAATCAGCCGCGATTATTGTCCCCACCCGCAATATTGAGACCTGGATCAAGTATTTGGATGGAGACCAGGTAGATGAAACAGCTTCATATCCGAAGTTACGCTATGAAAGCGAATGTAAGCCGGCAGTGGATAAACTATTGGATTATTGCAAGGGTTCGGGTCTGCCCGGCGATGCTCCACACTCTTTGCACGCTGCTTGTGATGAGTTCAGATTGAGAATTCGGCAACAAGGATGAATTAGGATTCAAAAATGTTAAGAGCAGAATTACTTGAAGTGATAGCCAACGGCGAAAACTCAGTGATTGAGTTCAAAAGGGATGACGTCAGACCAGAACAGCTTGCCAAAGAGATAGTCGCCTTTGCCAATAGCTATGGTGGCAAGCTCTTGCTGGGAGTTGAGGATGATGGTAATCCCCCAGGTATCCAGCGAGCCGATCTGGAACACTGGATCATGGATACCGTTTGTGGTCGTTATGTTCATCCAGCCTTGATACCAAAGTATGAAGAGGTGCAGCTTGATGCCAGTATCCGGGTTGCAGTTATCACTGTGCCTATGGGAAGCTCCAAGCCTTATGTAGTGTGCCATAATGACCGAGAAGACTTTTACATCAGGGTCGGTTCCATCAGTAAGTTGGCAACCCGAGAGCAAATTGTCCGTATGTCTGCTTCAGGCGGAATGCTGCATGTGGAAACTATGCCAGTTCCCCGTACTTCTATGAAAAGCCTGGATAAAGCAAGGCTGGAAAACTACTTCAAGGATATCTTGGCAGAACCATCTCTTCCCAGCAATGAAGAAGAATGGACGGAACGCCTGGAAGATATGGGATTTTTAACTAACAGCTCAGATCAAGGCAAGGTGTGTACGATTGCTGGACTGGTGCTGTTTGGGATCAATCCCCGCAGATATTTGAAGCAAGCCGGGCTAAGGCTGATGGTCTTCGATTCTTTAGATAAGGAATATAAAGCACTTTTAGACACAGTCTTGGATGGCCCCATGGTAGCCAGAGTAGATGTGACGGATCATCGGGTTTCGGGGATTATTGATAACGGTTTAGTGGAAAAAGCGGCAGCAAGTTTACATCCATTTATCACAGAAGAATCGGATACAATCGACAAAGGCTTCCGAAGACCTGTTAAACACCATTATCCCTGGAATGCCATCCGTGAGTTAATCTTGAACGCTTTGGCGCATAGGGACTGGACCCGCAGCACAGATATCGAGATCTGCCGTTATAATGACAGGCTGGAAGTGATAAGTCCAGGTGCTCTACCAAATTCCATGACAGTGGAAAAGATGGTTGGTGGTAGGCGTACACCACGTAACACCATCATCATGGAAGTGCTGAGAGATTATCAGTATGTGGATGCAAGAGGCATGGGCATTAGAACAAAGGTGATCCCCATTATGAATAGCTTCAATGGGACAGAACCGGAATTCGAAGCCACCGAAGACTATCTAAAGACTACATTGTACAACAATGGGCCTAAAAGCGAGCCTAATGAGCCTAAAATTCCGGCTGTGGGAACTAAGAATGACCCTAAAAATGAGCCTAATGAGCCTAATAAAGTTAGGTCTGACCTTAAAAATGAGCCTAAAACTGGTCTCAACGACATCGTCCTTGATTTGATAAAAAACGATCCTATGTGTTCATACGCTGATATGATAAAGGCAACAGGGAAAAGCAGGATTACCATCAAGCGCTTGTTAGAGACACTAAAGGAAAGTGGTATAATTGAACGGGTGGGGCCAAAAAATGGTGGTAGTTGGGTGATTCGATGAGGATTTCACGATGAGCAGGTTAACTGAATCCCTCCACGAATCGATTAAGTGCTTAAACTCAGAGTTAGTTCTTTGGCCAGATAAAGACCGTCAATGGGGAAAAGCCATCTCATTACTGAAACAGGAAATGCCTGGGTTGCTGAGCTTGGGTAAGTACAATCCGGAAGAGAGAACCGGTCCGGCTATCTGGCTGCGTTGTGCTATTGCCGGAAAGATACCTCACATCCCGATACCAGATGGAAGGGCAGCTATAATCTATCTGCCGGGAGTGAGCAGACAGGACTTACGAGCAGTGGAAAGCTGCCCCGAAGAACTAAAGCCATTGGTTGAGCTTCAATTCAGGTCAGCGATCTGGTCTCAATATAATGGCAAGGATTGGACCCTCTTGTCATATCTGGTTTCCGATAAAGGTGGCTTAGGATTAGATGTAGCATCCGATGCAGAAACGAAACAAGCTCTACAAAATGCTTTGATTCCGCTCCTAAGTGAGAACGTAGATGAGCTACGAGGCAGAAGACTGGACAAAGACTATTTCAATTCACTGCTCACGGGTGGTGATCCGATTCGGGATATGCTCAATTGGCTGAACCAGGGAGAAGAGTTTAAGCAAAGCCTCAGCCCAGAACAATGGCAGGCTTTTAGCAGCACATCTAAGTCCAAGTATGGTATTACTCCCGAAAAAGATGGGCTGCTGATTGCTATCAAAGCTCTTGTAGATATTAATAGCTCAAAGGTCAAAACGACTACTTGGCAACAAACCTGGGAAAGGTACTGTGATACACCAAGTAAGTTCCCCAATATCCCAATACTTATTCGCAAGCTTCCGGTGCCGGATGATTGGATGTATCAGCAAAACACTGACGGCTCTTTTAACCGATATCCACAATGGAACGCTGATCAGGAAGATGCTCTTCAACAAGCTTTGCTACATGTGGGCTCTATGCCAGCAAAGGAAGCAAGATCAATAATCATCGAATTGGAAAAGCTACACGGCAGACGCAGAAACCTGATCTGGGCAGAATTGGGTGAGGCTAAATATGCCATTATGCTGAAAGACCTGGTTCAGATTGCGGAATTGACCGAGCATTCCTTGGACGCTGGTAGCCTGGCAGAGGTCGAAAAGCACTATTCTGAGCAGTTTTGGCAAGTTGACGCCATGGTGGTCAATCTGCTAGCGAAGATCGATTCTAATGAAGATTTGAGGCTTTTAAACGGCATCCTGGAGCTACTATATCTTCCCTGGATGAATGGTTCTGCCCGTTATCTGCAGATAGCAGGGCTGCTGCGGACAGACTCCGTTCAAGCTCCCGATCTTGATGTGGAAGCTGTGTTGTTCATAGATGGCTTGCGCTTTGACTGTGCCAAGAAGCTTTCCGAGCTGCTTATCACCTCAGGCTTTGAAGCAGAAGAATGCTCCAGATGGACAGGATTGCCTACCATTACTGCTACCTGTAAACCGATTCTGGTGAAAGCAATGGTCGGGGAAGCAAGTCATACAGGAGAGCTTACAAATTTTGATGCGCTTAGTTCCTATGAGTTCAAAAAGCTGCTGGAGAAAAACCACTGGCAGATAGTAAATTATCAAGATACACTTCCTGTGCCATCCAGGAATGCAGGTGTGCTAACAAGTAAGCTTTGGATGGAATATGGCAATCTGGATGAGTTGGGTCATTCGCAGGGTTGGAAGCTTGCCAAGCACATTACAAGCACCTTATCTGATATCGTAACCACAGTAAAGGACATTTTTAGCGCAGGTTGGGGAAGCGTACAAATAGTAACCGACCACGGCTGGTTGCTTAGTCCCATGGGATTGCCCAAGACAGAGCTCTCACCATTAATGTCAGATACTAAGTGGCACCGCTTTGCCACCTTGAAACAGGGAGCAAGCACAAAAGAGCATATTCATTCTTGGTACTGGGATGAGCTGCAGCAAATCGCTATTGCAGATGGGATATCCTGCTATCGCAGTGGGGTGGAATATACTCATGGGGGCTTGAGCATTCAGGAATGTTTATTGCTGGACATCAAGATCAGAAAGCATCAGGGAGCCAAGATTATTGGATCAGTAAAGGTCACAGACATCAAATGGGCAGGCCTGCGCTGCACTATAGCCACCCAGGGTCAGGGAGATGGATTAAGCTTCGATATCAGAACTTCCCCCGCAGATTTTATGAGCACTGTGGTGTTAAGCACTAAGCCAATAAAGAGTGATCATACTGCATCAGTTGTGGTGGAGGATGAAAACCTGTCGGGCGCAATGGCATATATTGTAGTTCTCGACCAAGATAACAATATAGTATCGCAAATACAAACTACTATTGGCGGAGGATCAGATGATTCAACTGGATGATATCGATAAAAAAGCTGCATCCGTATTAGAAGGATATTTAGTTAGAAAGGACTTGGTGCGTACATTTAGTCGCCAGTTCCCGGTTCCCACCTATGTGGTGGAATTCCTTCTGGGAAGGTATTGTGCCAGCATAGACCCTGACGAGATCAATGAAGGGATTGAGATAGTGCAAAGACAGCTCCAGGATCGTACGGTCAAAGCCGGTGATGAGGAACTGTTCAAATCCTGGGCTAAGGAAAAGGGTTCGGTCAAAATAATAGACATGATTACCGTGCGTCTGGATGCTAAAAAGGATATGTACCTTGCCTCTCTTCCCAGCCTGAGATTAAAGGATGCCAGGATCAGCTCTGAATTGGTAAATCAACATGAGAGAATGCTCACTGGGGGCTTCTTTGCCGAGATTACTCTTGATTATGATCCTGTGATTGCCAAGGAGAAAAACGGGCGCCCCTTCGGAATAGAGGCTATCCGGGAAATCCAGCTATCCAGCCGTGACGTTCTCTCAAAACTGGCAGAAGCTCGAAAAGTGATGACAACAGATGAGTGGAAAGCTTTGCTGTTTCGCTCTATCGGGCTTGAGCCAGAGAAATTGAATGAACGGCAAAAAAACGCTTATCTGCTTCGCATGGCCCCTTTTGTGGAAAGGAATTACAACATCGTCGAACTAGGTCCCAGGGGAACTGGTAAAAGTCATCTCTTCCAGCAAATATCACCTTATTCGCATTTAATCTCTGGTGGTAAAGCCACTGTCGCTCAGATGTTTGTAAACAATTCCAATGGGCAGCGAGGCTTGGTGTGCCAGTATGATGTGGTCTGCTTTGACGAGATATCTGGCATCACCTTTGATCAGAAAGACGGGGTAAACATCATGAAGGGCTATATGGAGTCTGGTGAATTCAGCCGGGGTAAAGAAAGCATCAGAGCTGATGGCAGCCTGGTGATGGTGGGGAATTTTGAAGTGGATGTGGAGCATCAACAACGGATTGGACATCTATTTGGACCCCTGCCTCCGGAAATGAGGGATGACACAGCCCTTATGGATAGGATTCATGCCTATCTACCCGGCTGGGACATTCCCAAAATCAGCAAAGAATTGCTTACCGATCACTTTGGTTTGGTAAGTGATTTCCTATCGGAATGCTGGTCACAGCTAAGGGTGCAAAGCAGAGTTAATGTCTTACAGAATAGGGTATTTTTTGGTGGGGCATTATCCGGAAGGGATACTAATGCCGTTAATAAAACGGTAAGCGCTTTGCTCAAACTGCTCTATCCTGATCCGGCCATGGGAATCGATGATAAAGACTTGGAATGGGCGATCAGATTAGCCCTGGAAACTCGCAGGAGGGTCAAGGAACAGCAAAAACGTATTGGCTCGGCAGAGTTTCGCAATACTCATTTTAGCTACGTGATGGGTACCGATGGCGTGGAGCAATTTGTCTCCACCCCGGAGTTGCATAGTGAAAACAGCATTGGTGGAGATCCGTTAGAACCCGGTCAAGTGTGGACGATCAGCCCTGGTGGCATGGATGAGCACATTGGGCTTTATCGCATTGAGATCAATGAAGGACCCGGCTCTGGAGTGAAGATACTGAACAAACCAGTGCCCCCTGCCTTCAAAGAGAGTATGAGCTTTGCTGAACAGAATCTGTATGCCCGTTCCCAACAACTGGTTGGCGATAAAGACCCCAGACAGCATGAATTTTCAGTACAGGTTAGAGCCTTTGATGCAGCAAAATCGGGCACTAAACTGGGCGTTCCTGCTTTGATCGCACTATGCTCAGCCCTGCTCAAGAAAAGCGTAAAAGGTGGCATTATTATAGTTGGTGAACTCAACCTGGGCGGATCAATTGAGACAGTCCACAACCCCGTTAGCATTGTCGAGATAGCCATTGAGAAAGGAGCATCCAAACTTTTACTCCCCGTTTCGACACGGAAGCAGCTCATCGACCTTTCTGATGAGATGGCTACGAAGATAGATATCCAGTTCTATAGCGATGCCAGAGATGCGTTGTTGAAAGCGTTGGTGGAATGAGTAGTTAGGTCGAGCACAATGAAACCCAACAAGTTTAGATTACAGCAGATAGCTGCCATTGATAACTAATTGATCCTGAGAACACATAGTATAAAAGATAGCTTTTCTAGTGGGAGGTAAATAATGGAGACAATTCATGTAAATCTTAAGAATTGTTGGGGGATAGAATCCCTCGAGTATGAGTTCGATTTCAGGAGAGGAACTAACAAGACAAAAGCCTACGCAATTTATGCACCTAATGGCATGATGAAGTCATCATTTGCTAAGACCTTCGAGGCACTATCAAAAGGTGTTCAACCTCAGGAGGAACGTTTTAATCGCCATCCAAGTTGTATAGTCACATCGGATGGAACTCCAATACCACAAGAAGTGATTTATGTCCTTAAATCTGAGGTTGGCACCCGAAAGGACTATGACTGAAAGAATTAGGCTTAAAAAAAGCGACCCCGCATATTGGTGCCAGGAAAAGAGCCAATTTGGTAAGCTTTATGATGAACTCATTACCTTGGATGCCAACCTTCCTGAACGGTCTATTCTGGATAAGGTCAGTGTAACGGTCAGTTCTAACATCCATCTTAACTCATTTATGTACGAGCCAATACTTGATCTTTCGATTGAAAGCCTCGTCAAACTATATAATGAAGTAAATATTTTGCAATCTTAGGGGCATCTATGAGAATTCTGCATACTTCTGATTGGCACATCGGTAGAACACTTTGTGGGAGAAAACGATATGAAGAATACGACTCATTCTTAACATGGTTGGCAGAGACAATCCAACAGAATGACATCGAAGTCTTATTAGTAGCTGGAGATGTTTTTGATACAACGGCGCCGAGTAATCGAGCCCAGGAATTGTACTATCAGTTTCTCCATAAGGTTTCTATATCAACCTGTAAACATATAGTTATTACTTCCGGTAACCACGATTCCCCATCTTTCCTAAATGCTCCAAAGGAGTTACTCAAGGTTCTCAATGTGCATGTGGTAGGCAACGTTGCTGGAGATATAAACGATGAAGTGATAGTACTCTATGATCAACAACATGTACCCGAATTGATTGTTTGTGCTGTACCCTATCTGAGGGACAAGGATATTCGTACAGCAGAAGCAGGAGAGAGCATAAATGACAAAGAAAGAAATCTACTAGAGGGCATTTCCAAACACTATTCTGCGGTAGGTCTGCTTGCCGATATGAAACGCCTTGAACTAGGAATGGATATCCCCATAGTGGGAATGGGGCACTTATTTACTTCCGGTGGCCGTATAGTTGATGATGATGGAGTCCATGAGCTATATATTGGTACTTTAGCGCATGTGTCTGCTGATGCTTTCCCGAAATCCTTCAGCTATACTGCTCTTGGCCACTTACACATCCCACAAAAAGTAATAGACTTAGAAACAATTCGTTACAGTGGATCGCCTTTAGCAATGGGCTTCGGTGAATCTAACCATAAGAAAAGCGTCTGTCAGGTAGATGTTATTAAGGAATCTGTAACAGTCAAGCTGATTGAAGTTCCAAATTTCCAGCCTATTGAAAGTATAAAGGGAGACTGGGATTGTATTTCTCAAAGGATAACTGAATTATCGGTTGAGAACATTAATGTCTGGCTTGAAATAGTATACACGGGCGATGAGATCATAAGCGATTTACGGGATCGTTTAACAATTTCTATNNATGAGGCACTGGATGATCTAAGTGAAATTGACGTATTTGTGCGTTGTTTGAATACTCACGAAATACCTGAAGACCAAAGGCAGGATATGATGGTTGCTTACAAAGAAATTCTATTGTCTATCCAAGAATCCGATAAACAGGCAGAATAAAGGTGTGATAAGATGAGAGTATTACAGATTCGTTTTAAAAACCTGAACTCCTTAGTTGATGAGTGGAAAATTGATATGACTGACCCAGCCTATGTTTCAGATGGCATCTTCGCTATTACAGGTCCAACAGGTGCGGGAAAGTCAACTATTCTTGATGCAATATGTCTTGCCCTATACGGAAGAACACCTCGTCTCGACCGGGTTAATAATAGCGTAAATGAGATAATGTCACGTCTAACTAGCGAATGCTTCGCAGAGGT
The DNA here is from genome assembly GCA_002428685.1 of Cloacimonetes bacterium UBA6081. Taxonomy (GTDB): domain Bacteria; phylum Cloacimonadota; class Cloacimonadia; order Cloacimonadales; family Cloacimonadaceae; genus Cloacimonas. Next base: position 37,624 of record DIXL01000111.1, read on the forward strand.
AACCTTTGAGACACCCGCAGGACATTACCGATGCCATTGGAGCCAGCGCAGAGCTAGGAGTAAACCAGACGGAGCTCTACAGTCGCCGAAGCACGAAATCTCTGAAGCTGATTCTGGAGTTGTTCTGAGCTCAACAATCAGGGGAGTTGCAGACCAAATCGAAGCTATTACTGGGATGAATTTTGAAAGGTTTACTCGATCTATGTTGCTTGCCCAAGGTGACTTTGCAGCTTTTTTGCAAGCAGATTCTGATGACAGAGCTCCAATCTTGGAACAGATTACTGGTACGGAGATATACAGCGAGATATCGAAAAGAGTCCATGAACGGCAGCGTGATGAACAGGAGCAGTTAAGGCTTCTTAGGGCAGAAGTTGCCGGCATTTCTATTCTTGAGCCAGAACTTGAAGAAAAATACATAAAGGATCTGGACAACTATCAAATTGAAGAGAAACAACAATCAAATAAGTTTAAAGAATCCGATGAGGCCTTAACCTGGCATGATACAATCAATACTCTGAAGGACGAAATATGCAACTTGGGCGAGGAAGACAAGCTTCTGAAGAAAGAGATTGATGACTTTAAACCACAGAAAGATAGACTTGAGCAAGCTAATAGGGTAGCTTCATTGGACGGTAAGTTTGCAACCCTCACTGCAATCCGAACACAACAGGCTGAAGATGAGGAAGCGTTACGAAAGGCAGAATCTGCTTTACCAGAAATTATCTCCGTTGCCGATGGTCTTCTGGATAAGCTAAGAAATGCAGAGCAAAATACGATTAACACCAAAGATAGCTTGAGGAAAACACAACCACTTATTCGGACGATCATAGCACTCGATCAGACTATTGCTGCTCAAGAGAAGTCATGTTTTGAATCAGCAGAATCCCTGAAGAATGACAAAAAGACGATAGAGGAAAACACTCAATCTCAAGTTGATCTCCAAAAGCAGCTTAGTAAGACAGAAAAGAAACTTCAAAATGTAATCAAGTATCTTGCCGAGCATGCCAAAGATGAATGGCTTGTAGGGAACTTGGCAGGCGTCCAGGAACAACTGAACAATCTGTTATCTATGCATAAGGAGATGGTTCAAAGTGAAGAGGATATTAAGAAAGCGGCAATTGTGCTCGAGCAGAAGTCCATAATCCTCGAAGAAAACCAGAATAAAAGCAATGCAATGGGTAAGACCTTAAAAGAAGCTGCACAGAAAATAATGATGGAAAAAGACGCATTGAACTCATTGCTTGGGGATCGACTATTACGGGAATACCGCAACGAGAAGGACAACCTTTTTCAGAAGATTGCATACTTAAAACAAATTGCCGAGCTTGAGGATTACCGCGCCAAGCTTGAGGATGGTGTTCCATGCCCCCTATGCGGAGCAAAAGATCATCCCTATGCAAGGGGAAATGTCCCAGTATCCGATGAGACTGAACACCGAATCTCAGAACTGACCAAACTAATCTCCAAAGCTGAAGGCATTGAAGCTAAAATAAATAAACTTCAGGAAGCTGAATTAGCCGCTCAAAAGGATTATGACGAAAGTGAAAAGCGGATCTCCACCGCCGAAAGCGAAAGAAAGGCGGCGGAAACAGCCCTTATTGGGAAAAAAGAGGGGCTGGGTAAGATTGAGAAAACCTTGAACGAGTTAAAGCAAGGAATCATCATAGAACTAACCCCCTTAGGCATTAATGAATTTCCTGATGCGAACCTTAATTCAATTCTGCTACCACTCAAAAAGCGTTTACAGGATTGGCAAAATTATGCAAAGCAGAAGGATGAAATCGGGGCTACGATCTCTAAGAACGATAACGAAATTAAGCGTATAGAAGGAATCATAGATATTCAGAGCAAAGCACTGGCCGAAAAGAAGAAAAAGTTGGAGTCTCAAAACGCTGAACTTACTAAAAATAAAGAAGAGAGATGTAAACTTTTTGGCGACCGAAAACCTGACGCAGAAGAGGATTCACTAAATGCTGCCATCGTAAATGCCGAGCGAGCAAAAAAAAAGGCCAGAGATTTGCATTCAAAGCACCAAAGTAATATTACTGCTGCCCAAGCGAGAATCGCTTCCCTGAAACACAGTATTGAAAAGAGGCGTCCTGATCTGAACAACCTTGAATCTGACTTTATTAATTCTCTTCAAAGGTTAGGAATAAAGGATGAGAAGCAGTTTAGTGAAACGGTGCTTCCCATTAGTCTGAGGGAAGAGCTATCCCAAAAAACGAAGGAACTGGGAGATAAACAAACGGACCTTCTTGCCAGGCAGAAAGACCGGAAAAACCGTTACGATAAAGAACTGGCCAAGAAGCTTACGGATTTGACTATCGAGGAAGTGAGATCGCAAAAAAGTGAATTGGAGGTATCTCTGAAAGAGCTGAGAGATAACATTACTGCACTAAAAGCTGCGCTTCAGGCTAGTGACAAATCAAAGAGATATCGCCAGGACAAGCAAGCAGGTATTGAGGCTCAAGAAAAAGAATGCCTTAAATGGGGGAATTTACACACCCTGATAGGCTCAGCTGATGGCAAGAAGTATCGTAATTTTGCTCAAGGATTAACTTTCGACGTAATGGTAGGTCATGCTAATGAGCAATTGCAGCAACTTACTGACCGATACTTGTTGATCCGAAGTGGTGAGAGTCCTTTGGAGCTGGAAGTTATAGACAATTACCAGGCTGGTGTAATAAGATCTACCAAGAACCTGTCGGGTGGAGAGAGCTTCCTGGTAAGCTTATCTCTTGCCTTGGGACTTTCCCAGATGGCCAGCAAGAAAGTTCGTGTAGACTCATTATTTTTGGATGAAGGTTTTGGAACATTAGATGATGAGTCATTATCCTTGGCTTTAGAAGCATTAGCCAGTTACCAGCAAAATGGTAAAATAATCGGTGTAATCTCGCACGTTCAAGCACTTAAAGAGAGAATTAGTACTCAACTTCAAGTAATCCCACAAGCAGGAGGGAAAAGTACTCTAATTGGTCCTGGGTGCAGCCTTTGTCGAACCTATGATTAGTTTGATTCAAACTTGTTTGAGCAGAATAAGATATAAATTGACCCACATGAGAAAGCTCATATGGTATTAGAAAGACTATGCAGATATCCTGTCACAATTTGCAATTTTCGGTGATCTAAATTGCAGATATCTTGTCAAAAACTACTCAACAAGGTCTTGTTAAGGATGTCCTACGATGCATAAGGATGCGACAGTTTGCAGATTTCGCTGCACAATTTGCAGTTTTCGTTGTCACGTTGCAGCCTGAACCCCCAGACAGAAAAAACTAACGCTGGATGGTCGTGGGACACATCTTAGTATTAAGGGCTAACTCCGTATCCGAAAATTTACTGCCCAGGTTATCCCATACTGCTGTTTGCAGAATGTAAGTGCATTATCTGTGAGGTTTGGCTTGCGCATCCTTGCGTTGCCGGTGGGCAGAGATTCTGCGAAAAGCACTTGACACGAAAACCAGAGATAGCATTTTGACCTCGAAAGTAAAGCTTTCTAATTAACTGTATATTTTATACCTACTTAGCATCTGGAGGAATGATGCCAATATCTATGAATAAACATAAAGGCACCTTTTACCCCAAGGTTTTGGCTTTGGGATTTGGTATTACGCTTATTTTGTCGCTTGTCCCGTTATTTGGGCTAAGCACAGGGGATTACCGCACCCAATGGGGCGGAAACTGGGAAGACGTGAGTTTATGGCAAACCTACAACGGCTCTGCCTGGGTGAATGCCACAACAATACCCCCAACTCCCTTTGCTAACACGATTACCTCTGGTCACTGGCTAAGCATAAACAGCCCCTTACAGCTTGTAGGAACCGGCACCATAATTATAAACAACCAACTTCAGGTTAGAGGCGGCAGCACCTTGGATATTGGCCCCGAGGCCAGCCTGAATTTCAATTCGCTAAGAATTACTTCTGAAGGTGTAATAATCAACAATGGCACCATGACAGCCAATGCTAACAGCAGCAATCTAACTATTGAGGCGGATGGAACCTTGATTAATAACTCTGTTATCGACACAGCACATTCGCCATATTTCACTTTTAACCTGCAATCTGCCGGGAATCTGGAATTTGGCAAAGACGGAACCGTTACCGGGCAGGGTTCATTTTCTGTGGGCTGGGATGCCAACATAAGCATAGCCAATCCCAATGGTGTGGACGGTTGTATTGATCTTAGCGGGAGCAAAACTTATGACAGGGCGAACTTCTTTTTCAATGGTAACACACCTCAAATAACCGGCATTACCATGCCTGCTCATGTGTTGAATATAGTGGTGGATAATCCTGCCGGATTGCAACTGAGCAGCGATGTTAATGTGGTGGAAGAGTTTGTGGTAAATTCCGGAGCTTCAGTGGATCTGGGGCTTAGCATTATAAACAAAGCCTGGTGGGGTGTAGGCACTTTTATCCTCAGCCCCGGTGCAGGTGTGTCCACTGCCCATCCGCAAGGCATTTCATCCACCGGTGATACTGGCTGTATTTTAGTAACTATCAGAAGATATGACAGTGCAGCGGATTACACCTTTAATGGCACCACTCCGCAGGTAACAGGTAATTTTGTAACCGAACCGGATGACGATCCCACCGATGGCATGGTTCCCATAGCCAATCTGAATATCAGCAACCCCAGTGGGGTAACCATTACCAATCCCATGGCTGTATCCAATAACGTGAACGTTTTGGATGGCTCGGCAGCAGGAACTGTGGTGATTGTGGGGGATGAATCGCAAATTGATGGCTTGTTTAGCCATAACTATTATCATACCTTCGCTCCTAATGGCGTAGTGATCAAGAATTATGTTCCCCAAACAGACACAAATGGTAACAGTCCGCTGTTCATAAAACGCCGGTGGAATATCTCCGGTAACTTTGTAGGCACCAAACAGCTTACCTTCTATTGGGAACCCGAAGAGGATAACGGACTGGACTGGAGCCTTACCACTCCTGCCGTAGTGCATGGGAATGTGAAGATTATTGCAGAAGCCTGGGATACAAATGCTTCACCCCGGTGGGCTACAATCTCCATCACCAGCTTGGACAGCAAAGGGTTGTTCTACATTTCCGGTGCGGAAGATCACACCCTGCCGGTGGTGCTATCCTCCTTCAGTGTGCTTCCCGTGCAAAATGGTGGATTCAGCCTTCAATGGACTACCCAAAGTGAAACTGGGGTAAGCGGCTACTATGTTTGGTGCTCTTCATCAAGTAATCTTGCCGAAGCTCGCATAGTTAGCCATCTGATAGCTTCCACCAATTCCTCTACGGGAGCCACATATATTTATACCGACTATGAAGCTTTAAATAGCGTAGATTACTGGTATTGGCTGCAAAGCCTGGATTATGATGGAAAAATCAGCTATTTTGGGCCGGTGCATGCAAAGCTGGAAACCGGTGGAGGAACTCCTGCCGTTCCCTATGCCACACAACTGCTGGCACCCTATCCTAATCCATTCAATCCCTCGGTTAATATAGCCTGGACCATGGCAAAAACCGCAGATTCGGAGATAAAGATTTACAACCAAAAGGGGCAGCTTGTGCGCAAGCTGTTCTCTGGAAGCAGCAAATCCGGCAGAAATACCCTGATTTGGAATGGAACCGATGATAATGGCAAGATTTGCGGAAGCGGTAAGTATCTGATCGTTATGGAAAGCGCAGGAGAGCGGTTTATCCAAAAGGCTGCACTGGTTAAATAATACCAAGCCAAACTTTTAAAGATCGTTGCACATAGGCAACACTGTTTGTCGTATCCGCCTCCGAGATTGTGTGAAAACCCCGTCAGGGGAGGTTAACAAAGCCCTTCGGGGGCGACAAAAGAGAGATTACGGATGGTAGAAAAATAAGTTTGGCCACAATGTAAGCAGGAGTTATTAGGCCCCTTCCACTCTGTTTAAATAAACCTTAATTTTCGGGGGCTGAAGGGCTAATGTTTGCAGTCGGGATATTGCCGTGTGTAGTCCTTTCAGCCTTGAAATCAGGGTGTAAGTTTGAACTTGTTGAAGGCTGAAACGACTCCGCACTTACCCAATCGTGATGGTGTTCACAGGAGTCCTGCCACAGTGAAAAGTGAATAAGTGAATAGTGTTTGGTGAGAGTGGCAATGACTCCTGCTGGTTTCGTGTCGCCAGTTTCAAACCGGCTGGGACAACAGGATGCAATCCTACCCAACAATCTGTAGAGTTGAGAGGTGTTCCTTGCTTCCATTGCCATATCATTCCCATATCATTCCCAATAATATTGAGATTGATATGGGAATGATATGAGAATGGAAGCAAGGGAGGCAACACAAATACACCATCACCCCATCACCCCATCACCCCATCACTCCAGCACTGTATAATTCTCCAAAAAACCATTTGACAGAATAGACCAGGTAAAATTCACTGTCTCAATAATATAAATACGCATAAGGCGTATAGCACAAGTCCCATATTTTGCAGGGGCTTATAGTTCTTTAGGAGGAACAATGTCATCCTTAAATTGGGATGCTCGTAAAGAGTATCACTGTGGCTTGGGTTATCTCAAAGCCACCCAACTAGACACAAAATTCAGCAGTTTGAAATCCTGTCTGGGCAGCGGAGCTCTAAGCTCGTTTTGCTGTGTTTTTCAAGTGAAAACTGCTCTAACAAGTGGAGGTACCAGTGAGTAAACACGACAATCGTATCCGGATCAAGTTGAAAGCTTACGACCATCGTCTCTTGGATCAATCTGTAGCGGAGATCGTGAAATCTACTCGCAATACAGGTGCCAAAGTAATTGGTCCGATACCCTTGCCAACGGACCGTTCGGTTTACACGATTTTGCGTAGCCCTCATGCCGACAAAAAGAGTCAGGATCAATTTCAGATGCTGGTTCACAAGCGCCTCATCGATATCGTGAATCCCACTCAGCAGACAACTAATGCCCTTAAAAAGCTTAGTTTGCCGGCGGGAGTTCATGTAGAAATTAAGGCAAATTCGAGGAGCTAAGCATGATCGGATTAATCGGAAAGAAAATTGGCATGACGCAGATTTTTGACAGCAGCGGAAAGGTTATTCCCGTTACGGTGATAAAAGCCGGTCCCTGCAAAGTAATCTGCAAGCGCACTGAGGCCGAAAATGGTTATGTAGCATTACAATTGGGTTATGAAGAAATACCCGAACGTAAGGTTACCAAACCCATGCAAGGCCACTTTAAGAAGTATAACAGCGGTTTATATCGCTATATTCGCGAATTCCGTCCTTTCTATGGTCAGAAAATTGATGACATCAATATTGGTTCAGAGCTGAAAGCAGACTTTTTTGGCGAAGATGAATCTGTCAGCGTTTCCGCCATTTGCAAAGGCCGTGGTTTTACCGGTGTGATGAAACGTCATGGTTTTGCCGGCTTCATCTCTTCCCATGGTAGCCATGAAAGCTTTCGCGGTCCTGGTTCCATAGGCCAATGTGCTCAGCCTTCCCGCGTTTTTAAAGGCGTAAAAATGGCTGGTCAACATGGAAACACCAGAGTTACTGTTCGGCACCTCACTGTGGTGAAAGTGGATTCTGAAAACGGCCTTATTATGATAAAAGGTGCAGTTCCGGGACATCGCAACACTTTGGTTACGATTCATAAGGAACAATAGGTGGTAAACTATGGTAACAGCAAAAAAATATAATACCAATGGCGATCTGCTGGGTGAAGTTAATCTTCCTGCCGCAGTGTTCGACATTGATGTAAATTCCCCCAAAGTGCTGCTGCATGAAGTGATTACAATGTATATGGGCAATCAGCGCCAAGGAACAGTGCAAAAGAAAAACCGTTCCATGACAGCCGGTAGCACCCGTAAGCTCTTTAAGCAAAAAGGCACTGGTAATGCTCGCGTAGGCACACGCCGCAGCCCGATCAGGGTTCACGGTGGTAAAGCCTTTGCCATTTATCCAAAGGATTGGTATCGCAGCATTCCTCACACCAAGAAACGCCAGGCTTTGAAGGTTGCCCTAACTGATCGCGCCCGTGAAGGCAGAATCATGATTGTGGAAGGTCTCAGTTTTGACAAACCCAGCACCAAGCTTGCCTTGGAACTGCTGAGCAAAATTGCTCCCGAGCGGGGTCGTAAACTTGTGGTAACCGATGGACACCACCTTCCCACGGTGAAAAGCTTTACCAATCTTCCGGATGTAATGACAGACCGTGCAGACAGCCTGTTTGCCTATGAAGTGCTGAAAAGCAGCTACATAGTGATGTCCGGTGATGCCCTGAAAAAAGTGGAGGAGGTATTCAGCTCATGATACACCCACGTAATATAGTAATCAGCCCGATAATCACGGAAAAAAGCAGCGGACAGGTTCAGACCCAGAACGCCTATAGCTTTAAAGTGAGTATCAATGCCAATAAAATTGAGATCAAAAATGCCATCGAACGCATCTTTGCCGTAAAAGTTCTGGACGTAAACACCATTCGCATGATGGGCAAGCCAAAACGTCTGGGCAAATACAGCGGCAAGCGCCCCGATTGGAAGAAAGCAATAGTTACACTTCGTGCCGGCGACAAGATTGCCGATTTCGAAGTATAAGAGGTGAAGAATGGGAATTAAGAAATACAAACCAACCACTCCTACCCTCCGCTTCCGCACGGGATACACTTTTGACGAGATTACAACCGATACTCCGGAAAAATCTCTGCTCAAGCCGGTGCGTAAAAGTGGCGGACGTAACAACCGCGGTAGAATTACCTGCCGTCATCGTGGTGGTGGCCATCGCCGTCATTACCGCATAATAGATTTCAAACGCGACAAAGCTGGAATCCCTGCCAAAGTCGCCTCGATTGAATATGATCCCAATCGCACCGCCCGGATAGCCTTGCTTCATTACGTTGATGGAGAAAAGCGCTATATCATCGCTCCCGATGGCCTGAAAGTAGGCACAAAGATTATGAGCGGTCCGGATGCTGAAATTGCGGTTGGAAACGCCATCCCCTTGGAAAAGATTCCTTTGGGCAGTGTGGTTCACAACATCGAACTTAAGAAAGGTAAGGGCGGACAGATTGCCCGCAGTGCCGGAACTTATGGACAGGTTGTAGCCAAAGATGGTGATTATGTTCATGTAAAGATGCCCTCAAACGACGTGCATTTGATCCGTAAAGAATGCCTCGCAACGATGGGAAGTGTTAGCAATCCGGATCACAGTTTGATTCAGATTGGTAAAGCGGGACGCAACCGCTGGAAAGGAATTCGTCCCACAGTTCGTGGCGTAGCCATGAATCCCGTGGATCACCCGATGGGTGGTGGAGAAGGTAAAACCTCTGGTGGTGGACATCCAGTGTCGCCTTGGGGCAAACCTGCCAAAGGCGGAAAAACCCGCAAAACCCGCAAGTATAGCGATAAGTATATCGTGAAAGCTGTGAAAAAGAGATAGTGTGAGGATATAGAAAAATGTCACGTTCAATTAAAAAAGGCCCCTTTATTGACGCTCACCTCTTAAAGAAAGTGGAAGTGCTGGACACTGATGGCAAGAAAAGTGTAATCAAAACCTGGTCACGCCGTTCAGTAATTACTCCCACCTTTATTGGCCACACATTTTCCGTGCATAACGGGCACAAGTTCGTTCCCGTGTATGTAACCGAAAACATGGTAGGCCACAAGCTTGGTGAGTTTTCACCTACCCGCACCTACCGCGGCCACAAAGAAAAGAAGAAAAAGGGTAAATAGGAAAGACTGATGGAAGCAACTGCAAAACTTCGTTTTACCCGTGGTTCCGCCCGTAAAGCACGTTTGGTGCTGGATACCATTCGCTACAAGAAAGTAACAGAAGCACAGCATCTGCTAAAGTTTTCACGCCGCAGAGCTGCTGCTCATATTGGAAAATTACTGGCCTCCGCCATTGCCAACGCCCAGGTTAAGGACCCCAAAGTTGATCTCAACATGATGTTCGTAACCACGGCCACGGCAGATGAAGGCCCTCAAATGAAACGTTTTATGCCCAGAGCTCAGGGTAGAGCCTTTATGATAAGAAAACAAACTTGTCATATCTCCCTGGAGATTCAAACCATAGAATAGGAGGAAAACCTTGGGACAAAAAATACACCCCGTCCTTTACCGTCTCGGTGTTAATAAAGACACCGAATCCATTTGGTTTGCTCAAGGAACATCTTATGTGGATTCTCTCCAGGAAGATATAAAAGTCCGGAGTTACATCCACAAGCGCCTTAGCGCTAAGATGGTTTCTAAAGTAAAGATTTCACGTAAAACCAGCTCTATCACGATAGACATTCACACTGCCCGTCCCGGATTGGTGATTGGTAAAAAAGGTGAGGATATCGATAAGCTGCGTAACGAGCTGAACGTTCTGATCAACAAAAACCGCAAGAGCCCGATTGCAGTGTCGATCAACATAGAGCAGATCGATAAGATGTGGTTGGATGCACGTCTGGTAGGCCTGGAAATTGGCCGTCAACTGGAAGAGCGTGTATCTTTCCGTCGTGCCATGAAGATGGCAATTCGCAACGTGATGAAAGAAGGCGCTCAGGGCGTCAAAGTTCAGGTTTCCGGCCGTTTAGGCGGAGCGGAAATAGCACGTTCGGAACGCTATAAACAAGGCAGAACCCCGCTGCATACCCTGCGCGCTGATATTGATTATTCCAATGTGGTTGCAAATACTACATACGGTGTAATCGGCATCAAGGTGTGGGTGTATAAGGGCGATATCTTAGGCTAAAGGAGAGAAGGAATGTTAGCCCCTAAAAAAGTTAGACATCGGAAGATGATGAAGGGCAAAAGAAGCGGCCTTTCCTGGACAGGATGCAACGTTGACTTCGGTGATTATGGTTTAATCGCCCTGGAAGATGCCTTTTTATCCAGCCGTCAGATTGAAGCCGCCCGTATTGCCATAACCCGTCACATGAAACGTTTGGGAAAAGTCTGGATTCGGATATTCCCGGATAAGCCCATCACGCAAAAACCGGCTGAAACCCGTATGGGAAAAGGTAAAGGTGCTCCGGAATATTGGGTGGCAGTGGTTCGTCCCGGCCGAGTCCTCTTCGAATTGGAAGGTGTGGACATCAAGATAGCCAAGGAAGCCATGCGTTTGGCCGCCCATAAACTACCGATCAAGACCCGCGTAATTGCTCGTGAAGGAGTGGAACTATGAAGACCGAAGAAATCCGTGAACTGAGCATCCCCGAGCTACAGGCAAAGATGGAAGAACTGCGTATTGAACTATTCAATCTGCGCTTCCAAAAAGCCAAGAATCTGCTCGATCGCCCTGATCGCATTCGCATCGTCCGGCGCGACATTGCCCGGATTATTACCATTATCAAAGAAATAGAGCATAAGGCTTGAGGTGAAAAGTGGCTATCACACATAAAATGATCAAAGAAGGAATTGTCGTTAGCGATAAAAGCGAAAAAACCATCGTGGTTCGCGTTCAGCGTCAATTTATCCATCCGCTATACAAAAAGACAGTTCGTCGTCATAAGAAATTTATGGCTCACGACGAACTTAATGACGCCCATGAAGGCGATGTGGTTCAGATTGTAGAATCACGTCCCATGAGCGCGCGTAAACGTTGGGCTCTGCATAAAATTGTAGAACGAAGCAAATAAGGGAGCCAAGGAATGATTCAAGTTCAAACCATGCTGAATATCGCCGATAACTCCGGCGCAAAAAAGGCAATGTGCATCAAGGTTCTTGGTGGTTCAAAGCGTAAATATGCGTCAATCGGAGACATCATTGTCGTAGCGATAAAATCCGCCACTCCGGGCGGTAAAGTCAAAAAAGGAACCGTCGAGAAAGCCGTGATCGTGCGCACTCATAAAGAAGTTCGTCGTCCGGATGGCTCCTATATCCGTTTTGCCGATAATGCAGCCGTTATCATCGACGAGAAACTGGAACCCAAGGGAACCCGTATCTTCGGCCCTGTTGCCCGTGAACTTCGCGAGCACCATTATATGAAGATAGTGTCCCTGGCTCCGGAAGTATTGTAGGAGGCCAAAAATGGCAGCAAATAAAATAAACTTAAAAAAAGGTGACTTCGTAATAGTGATAGCCGGTGAAGACAAAGGCAAGAAAGGACACATCTTGAAAGCCTTTCCTAAAAGCGGCCGCGTCATTATTGAGAAAGTTCACATGATTAAAAAGCATGCCAAGCCCACTCAGCGTAATCCGCAGGGCGGCATCATCACCATGGAAGCTCCCGTTCAAGCCTCGAATGTGATGCTCTTTAATGAAAAGCTGAATGCCGTGTCCAAACCGGTTATTCAGATTCGTGAAGGCATCCGCGTCCGCGTGTGCAAGAAAAGTGGCGACGAGCTGTAGAGGAGATGAATAAATGAACCGTTTGAAAGAACAGTATAAAACCCAGGTAGCAGAAACGCTTACCAAACGTTTCGGCTATAAGAATCTGCACCAGGTGCCAAAACTGGAAAAGATAGTGCTAAGTATGGGCGTTGGTCATGCCACGCAAAACAAAGCACTATTGGATAACGCAGTGAAAGATATGGAACAGATTTCCGGGCGCAAGGTGCTGGTAACCAAAGCTCGTAAATCCATCTCCAATTTCAAGCTGCGCCAGGGCATGCCCATCGGTTGCAAGGTTACCCTGCGGGATGAGGTGATGTATGAATTTTACGATCGCCTGATCTCGATAGTTATTCCCCGGATTCGGGATTTTCGTGGTATTCCGGCTAATTCTTTTGACGGCAGAGGGAACTTTTCCTTTGGCTTAAAAGAACAAACAGTGTTTCCCGAAATTGAATACGATAAAATCGATGCCATTCGTGGATTGAACATCACCATTGTTACCACAGCCAGAACGGATGAAGAAAGCCGTGAATTGCTGCGTGAACTGGGTATGCCTTTCCAGAAAAACCAATAAGGAGAGTTATATGGCAAAGAAATCACTCATCATCAAGCAACAACGAACCCCTAAGTTCAAAGTAAGAAAATACAACCGCTGTATGATTTGCGGACGTCCACGCGCCTACATGCGCGATTTCGGCATGTGCCGTCTTTGTTTCCGTAAATATGCTTCACTGGGACACATTCCCGGCATCACCACCAGCAGCTGGTAATAAATGGAGGAATATAATGAGCGTTAGTGATCCGATAGCTGATGCATTAACCAAGATCCGTAATGCATATCGTGCCGGACATCCGCAGGTGACAGTTAACCATAATAAGCTCGTAGAAGCTTTGGTTAACCTCCTTGCCGAAGAGAACTTTGTGAATAGCGTCCAAGTTCTTGACAGAGATCCGGAGCAGAAAATTAATTATAAGCGTATAATGGTAATCCTTAGATACACCAACGCCGGGGACCCGGTGATGCAAGGATTAGTGAGAATTTCAAAACCCGGTCGGCGTGTTTATGTAAAAGCCGGCAATTTGCCCAGCGTTTACAATAATACCGGCTGCGCTATTATCTCCACCAGCAATGGTGTGATGGTAGATCGCGATGCCCGTAATAAACGCGTTGGTGGCGAATATATCTGTAAAGTTTGGTAGGGGGATACTGTGTCACGCATAGGAAAAGCTCCCATCAAATTTAGCTCCGAAACTCACATCAAGTTAACCGATAGTGTTGTCCACGTTAAAGGTAAATTGGGCGAATTGAGCTACACGCTCCTCCCCGGAATCACAGTTCAAATCGAAGATAACGTTCTTTCGGTTCACAGAGCTGAAGAAACAAAAAGTCTGCGTGCATTTCATGGACTAACCCGTGCCTTGCTGCAAAATATGGTTACCGGTGTTACCGAAGGCTATCAGAAGACCTTGTACATTTTTGGCACAGGTTATTCTTCGGAAGTATTGGGACCATGGTTAAAGCTGACCCTGGGATTTTCACATGATATCCTGTTGCAAATTCCCAATGGATTGCAGGTTGATGCTCAGCCTGTTGCTCGTTCCAAAGGAACCAGATCAGACTTTCAAAGCATCATCAACATAAAAGGGATAGACAAGCAGCTGGTAGGCCAGTTTGCGGCAGAAGTTCGCGGTTGCCGTCCCCCGGAAAATTACAAAGGCAAAGGTGTTCGCTATCATGACGAACATGTTACCATCAAAGCCGGTAAAACCGGGTCCAAATAAAGGAAGGTGATAAATGATAAAATCCACTACTAAAATTAAAACCGACCTCCGTGACCGCCGCCGTGCAGCTATTCGCAAACATTTAAGCGGTTCGGCAGAGCGTCCGCGTTTGGTGGTATTCCGCTCATTGAAGAATATCTATGCTCAAATAATAGATGACGTAAAGGGTGTTACCCTGGTTTCGATGTCCACCAAAGCTAAGGACATGAGCAAAACCGACGGCATGAAGAAGACTGCAGCCAGCTTTGAAGTTGGTGTGAAGTTGGGTGAAAAAGCCCTGGCAGTTGGAATCACCAAAATTGCTTTTGACCGTGCCGGATACAAGTATCATGGCCGGGTAAAGGCTTTAGCCGATGGTGCTCGTAAAGCCGGGCTTGATTTCTAAGGGAGATGAAAGTGAATTACGAACAACATCACACAGAAGAAGATAAGTTAATAGAGAAAATAGTAGAGACCAAGCGCGTCGCCAAGGTTGTGAAAGGCGGCAGAAACTTCAGTTTTTCCGCTATCGTGGTTGTTGGCGACAAGCAAGGTAATATTGGCATAGGCAGTGGCAAAGCAAACGAAATTGTAGATGCCATTCGCAAAGCCAAAGAAAAAGCTACTAAAAGCATGTTTAAGGTTCCAATTATAAAGGGCACTGTTCCTCACGAAATTGTAGCCCGTTATGGTGCTTCACGCGTAATGATCAAACCTGCTTCTCCTGGAACCGGGGTTATAGCCGGTGGGACAACTCGCGCCATTTTTGAAGCTGCCGGGATCGAAAATATCCTGTGCAAATCATTAGGCTCCAATACACCTACTAATGTGGTTAAAGCCACTGTACTTGGATTAAAATCCATGCGAACCCTATCCGATATTTCGCGCCTACGCAATAAGACCATAGCGCAGATTACCGGCAGGGAGGAGAAATGAAACTTAAAGTAACCCAAATCCGCAGCACAATAAATCGCATCGAAGGCCACAAGCGGGTTATCGAGTCCCTTGGTCTGGGAAAGATCGGCAGAAGCCGTATTCATGAAGATAGCCCAAGCATCAGAGGTATGATCAACAAGGTTGGTTACCTTTTAAAAGTCGAAGAACTGCAGGGAGAATAGCGATGTTGACCTTAACAAATCTTGGCAGACCTGCCGGAAGAAAAAACAAAAAACGCCTTGGTAAGGGACAGGGTTCAGGATGGGGCCATCAGGCTGGTCGTGGACACAAGGGTAAAAAAGCCCGTGCCGGTGGTGGTGTTCCCGCTGCTTTTGAAGGTGGTCAGATGCCAATGCATCGCCGGCTACCCAAACGCGGCTTCAAGAACATCTTCCGGGTTGGTTTTCGTGCTCTCAACCTGAATCGTTTACAAGGCTTGGAAGAAACAGAATTCGACATTTTAACGCTTGAAAAGATGGGTCTGATTCCCAGTAAGGGAAAAAAGGCCAAAGCTCCGGTAAAAGTTCTTGCCGGCATCCAGGAAGATTTCACCAAAACCGTTACAATCAAAGCTAATGCGTTCTCAGTGAGAGCCAAAGAGATGATTGAAAAGAACGGTGGCAAGGCGGAGGTAGTGTAACTTGTTCAAGACAATGAGTAACATGTTCCGGATTCCGGACTTGAAGAAGAAGATATTGTTTACAGCACTATTTCTGGTATTATACCGGATGGGCAGTTTTGTCCCAATTCCCGGTGTAGATGCCTCAGCACTCCGTGCTTTCTTCGAAGGTGCCCGTGAAGGTGGGAATACCCTCTTTGGTCTCTTGGACCTCTTTGTTGGTGGTAACTTTGAACGTGCTTCGGTTTTCGCTTTGGGAATTATGCCCTACATTACCGCATCAATCGTTATTCAGCTTTTGGGGAGCATTATCCCCTATTTTGAAAAGCTACGTAAAGAAGGTGCAGACGGGCAAAAGAAACTAAATCAAATCACACGCTATGGAACTGTGGGACTTGCCGCATTCAATGCCGTAACCATCACCATGTGGTTGTCCAACCTTGCTGGTGGTGTAGTGCCTGCCCCAGGAGTTCTATTTCATGTAACCGGTATTATAACCCTGATTACGGGAACCATGATAGTGATGTGGTTAGGTGAGCAAATCACCGAGCATGGAATTGGTAACGGTATATCGCTGATCATCTTTGCCGGCATCATTGCCCGCTATCCTGAAGGCTTTATCCGAATGTTCCAAAAGATTGTCGCAGATCCCAGCTATACCTGGAAGGCAATAGTTGCCATTCTCCTTATGGTTGGCGTAACTGCTGCGGTAATCTTTGTAACTGAAGCCATCCGCAAAATTCCCGTGCAATATGCCAAACGCATTGTTGGACGTCGTGTTTATGGTGGACAAAGCACCTACATTCCATTGCGCGTTAATACTGCCGGTGTGATTCCCATTATCTTTGCACAAAGCATCCTGATGTTCCCTGCCACAATTGCTGCCTTTTTTGGCACAGGTGGTGGATTTTGGGCTACTTTGCAGCGTTGGTTATCGCCAGGTGCAGCTTTATACACTGTTTTGTATGTAGGTTTCATCATTTTCTTTGCCTATTTCTATACAGCTATTGTGCTTAATCCTACAGAAATGGCTGAAAACATGGTGAAATACGGTGGTCATATCCCAGGTAA
The DNA here is from genome assembly GCA_002428685.1 of Cloacimonetes bacterium UBA6081. Lineage (GTDB taxonomy): Bacteria > Cloacimonadota > Cloacimonadia > Cloacimonadales > Cloacimonadaceae > Cloacimonas. The sequence goes on from DIXL01000111.1 coordinate 54,272, forward strand.
AAAACCAGGGAAAAAGACAGCCGAATATATTAACAGTGTGCTGGTGCGCATCACCCTTCCCGGTGCTGTGTTTTTCGCTTTCGTAGCTTTACTTCCCGAGATCCTGAGCCATCGGTTTGATCTGCCGTTTTACTTTGGCGGAACCGGAATTATCATCGTGGTCGGCGTCGCTCTGGATACCCTGCAACAGATTGAATCTCATCTTGTTATGCGTCATTACGACGGCTTCATGAAAAAAGGCAAGCTGCGCGGACGATCCAGCTAAATATGATTTACCTCAAAACTCCTGCGGAAATAGACAAAATGCGAGTAAGTTGCCATATAATTGGCAGCTTGTTGCAGGCTTTGGCTTCTCATATTCGTCCGGGTGTAAACACTTTGGAACTGGATAAGTTTGCTGAGGATTACATTCGCAGCCGGGGAGGAATTCCTTCTTTCAAGGGTTATCAGATTCCCGGATTGAAACCCTTTCCCAGCTCTATCTGTGCCTCTGTAAATGCTGCGATTGTGCATGGAATACCTTGTCGGGAAACTATTTTGCAAGAGGGTGATATAATCGGAATAGACGTTGGAGTGTTATGCAATGGTTATCATGGAGATGCGGCACGCAGCTACCGGGTTGGCAAGGTTAGCCAACCAGCGGAAGCTCTGCTACAGGTTACCGAAAAGGCCTTGGAATTAGGTATTTTAGCAGCCGTGGAAGGAAACCGCATCGGTGATATTAGCAATGCTATAGGCTCTTTTGTCGAGCGTAGTGGTTACTTTGTGGCCGATGACCTTACGGGTCATGGCGTAGGCAGAAGCCTTCACGAAGAACCCCAAATACCCAATTTCGGAAAGCCCGGACGCGGTCCACGGATTGCTGCCGGGATGACTTTGGCCATCGAGCCGATGGTAAATATTGGAACCAACCGGGTATCAGAAAAGGGTTGGGAGTTCACTACCGCAGATAATTCCCTGTCTGCGCATTATGAACATACCATCCTGGTAACCAGTGGTAAGCCCGAAGTTTTAACGATTGCAGAGGAAAACAATTTATGAGTAAATCTGGTGTTATAGAAGTGGAAGGCGTGGTTACAGAAGCCCTTCCCAATACTACTTTTCGCGTTCAACTGGAAAATGGCCACGAGATCTTGGCACATTCTTCCGGTAAGATGCGTATGAATTATATTAGAATCCTACCCGGCGATAAGGTGAAGGTGGAGCTATCTCCCTACGATCTTACCCGCGGTAGAATTACATACCGTTATAAATAAATGATTGCAAACAGCCTAAGGGCTATGGCAAGGAGATCACAATGAAAGTGAAAGCTTCAGTGAAATTGATCTGCAAAGATTGCAGGATCATTAAACGCTTCGGCGTTATCCGAGTTATCTGCAGCACAAACCCGAAACATAAACAGAGACAGGGTTAAGGAGGAAACACTTGGCACATATAGCAGGTATTGAACTTCCCAGAACCAAACGTTTGTTCATAGGGTTAACTTATATCTATGGCATTGGCCGCACCATTGCCAAAGATATCTGCAAAAAAGCTAACATCGACGAAATGAAAAAGGTTTCCGATCTTAGTTTAGAAGAAGAGAAAATCCTTCGCGACATTATTCAAAATGATTATGTGGTAGAAGGCAGCTTAAGAACCCAGGTAGCCATGAATATAAAGCGCCTCATGGAAATCGGGTGCTATCGCGGGATGCGTCACAAACGCGGACTACCGGTTCGTGGCCAACGCACTCACACTAATGCCAGAACCCGTAAGGGTCCCCGTGGCAGCGCGATTAAGAAGAAGAAATAGGAGCTAACATGGCTAAAAAAACCAGAGTAAAGAAAAAACGCATCCGTCTTGCATTTGACGAAGGATTGCTGTTTGTCCACTCCAGCTTCAATAACACCATTGTCTCGCTAACTGACCGCGCCGGTAACGTTTTGGCCTGGAGCAGCGGTGGCAAAATTGGTTACAAAGGCTCCCGCAAGAGCACACCTTTTGCCGCACAGATGGCTGCTGCCGAAGTTGCCAAAGTTGGCATGGAAATGGGTATTCAAAAAGTCGGCGTTATCGTTAAAGGCCCCGGTGGTGGACGTGAATCTGCCATCCGCGCCGTAAATGCAGCCGGCATTAAAGTTACTATGATTAAGGACGAAACTCCCATTCCCCATAACGGCTGCCGTCCACCTAAAACCAGAAGGATATAAGGAGAGGAATTATGGCCAGATATACAGGACCCAAAGCAAAGCTTTGCCGCAAATTCGGTGAAAACATCTTTGGCACAGCCAAATATGATAAGATCCTCGGTAAACGCAAATTCCCCTCCGGACAGCATGGCAAAAATATGCGCCGTAAACTATCGGATTACGGTGTCCATCTGCGTGAAAAGCAAAAACTTCGCACCACCTATTGCCTGATGGAAAAGCAATTTAAGAACTACTTTGTAAAAGCTGCAAAAGCCACTGGCGTAACCGGCGACAACCTGATGCAACTGCTGGAACGTCGTTTGGATAACGTGGTTTACCGTTTGGGCTTCGCCGTTACCCGCATGCAGTCTCGTCAGTTTGTAACTCACGGACACATGATGGTTAATGGCCGCAAAGTGGACATCCCATCCTTCCTGGTAAAAGAAGGCGACATCATCGAAGTCCGCCCCCAAAGCCGTGGCATGAAACTATTGGTAGAAGCCATGGATAGAACTGAAATAAGCTCTCCATATTCATGGTTGAGTGTAGATAAAGAAAACTTCCGCGGTCAATTCAACGCCATGCCCGCACCAAGTGAGATTTCGGCCAATGTGGACCTGCGTCTCATCGTTGAGTTCTATTCCAAGTAATACCGCTAACAGCTAAGGAGCAGCTATGATGTATCTTGAACCATTGCAAATGCCGGAAACTGTCGAACACGACAAGGCGACTTATACGCGCAATTACGGCAAGTTTGAAATCGGCCCCCTGGAGCCTGGATTTGGAACCACGTTGGGTAATACCCTGCGTAGGATCCTTCTATCTTCTGTTCAGGGTGCTGCGGTTCGTTTCGTGCGGATTGAAGGCTTGCATCACGAATTTTGCCCCATTCCCGGAACAAATTCTGATTATATTGATTTGATCCTCCGGATAAAGCAGCTTGTGATTCTATCCAATTCCGTAGAAGAAGTTCCTATTGTGCTGGAACATAAGGGAAAGGGTGTAATCACCGCTTCTCTTATCCAGGAAAACGCCAACGTTAAAATCATCAACAAAGACCTTTACCTGCTGGAAGTGGTGGAAGACATTGATTTCCGCTTGGAAATGATTATTGGGATAGGGCGTGGTTACGTATCTGCCGATCGCCAGAATCCAGAAGGTAAAGCTGTTGGTTTTATTCCTATTGATTCGATCTATTCGCCAATTCTAAAAGTTAATTTCAGTGTAACCCATCAGCGTGTGAAAGAAAGAATGAACTTTGACCGGTTGATTCTGGATATCCACTCCAATGGAGCTGTTGAGCCTAAAATAGCTCTTTTCCTGGCTGCCAAAATCCTCAAAGATATGGCTGCCAAGATTTCCCTGTTCGAAACTGAGCCGGAATATATCCGCGATATCGAGCTGGATCCCGATCTGGAAGAAAAAGAGCGTATTTTACGCATGAGTGTGCGTGAAATTGAGCTCACCGTCCGGGCTGCAAATTGCCTGGCTGGAGCTGAAATTGAAACCATAGGCGAACTAGTGTCCAAATCCGAAGCAGAAATGCTAAAATTCCGCAATTTTGGCAAGAAATCTCTTGAAGAAATTGTGCAAAAACTGAAAAAATATGATCTGGAACTTGGTATGGATGTGGATGGCATCTACCGTAAAATCAAAGAGGCCAGAAGCCGCGGAGTCATTCCTCCGGAAGAAAAACCAACGGCTAAAAAAGCCAAAGCCGAAACTCCGGCTGTGGAAACCAAACCTGTCCCCGAAGAAAAAGTTGTCACAACTACACCCCGTAAACCTGTTCCAGCCCCCAAAAAGAAGGTGAAAAATGCGCCACAGACTTGAAGGTAGAAAATTCGGACGTGAAACCGATGCCAGACGCCTTATGATGAGAAACCTTGTAAAATCCATGGTAGAACATGGACAACTAAATACTACCCTGGCCAAAGCCAAAGAAATGAGAGGACACGTTGATCGCGTTATCACCTATGGTAAAGCCAACACTGTCCACGCCAGAAGATTAGCCTATATCATCCTCGGCGACCGTGCTTTGGTGAAGAAATTATTCGACGAAATTGCCCCAGCTTTTCAAGGACGCAATGGTGGCTACACCCGCGTTTTAAAAGCAGGTTTCCGCAAAGGTGATAGTGCCCCCATGGCAGTCATCCAGTTCGTGGAAGAATCCACCATCAAACCCAAAAAAGATGCCATTAAAGCCAAAGACCTGAATAAATAAGCGATTCGCATCTAACCTACAAAGGCGGTAACTCAAGCTTGAATTACCGCCTTTTATTATTGTTGTTTATCTCGTGTCATCTCAAGCTAAATACATCGCAAGATCAATTGTTTGAACGAGATATCGGTAAACTGTCGTTCCCGCGGAGGCGGAAACGACAACATTGGGCAAGACACCGACAATTTAAGCAGTTTCAGCAGGAGTCATTCAGCCCCCACCTATCTTTTCAAACTTTCCTCTATTTTCTGAGGCTGAAGGACTCATGCGTGCAGTAGTCATTCAGCCCCCACCTATCTTTTCAAACTTTCCTCTATTTTCTGGGGCTGAAGGACTCATTTTTGTTGGATTTTA
>DIXL01000022.1 GCA_002428685.1 Cloacimonetes bacterium UBA6081
TAACTCCCCTACCCCTATCAATACTATTTGTGACATACTAAGTTTGACACAACACTAGCATCTCTATTTTCACACAAACAAGCTTACGTAACTGTTTGGATTTTTAAGCAGTTCTGAACAAGCGATCGATAGCCCCTCAGAAAGAACTTGACAGAGATAAGCTGCCCCCAAATAATGCAAACAGAGGAGATTTATAGGTAAAGAAACAGCTATGGTGACGCTCGAAATTAGACGTAAAACTTTGCTATTGTTAGCGTTAACACTCTTGTTATGCGGAGTGCAGTTGCATGCTGCCTGGCAAATGGAGCTAGTTTATAGTGCGGTTATTTCCGGAGGGACCACGCTTAGCGACAACGCTGTTTTGGGTGAGCACGCCAATGCCTTGGAAGGTTATGATTACCTCGATATCGTTATGCTTGGAGCTCCTCCTATGAATCCGTCCTATGTCCGCAGTTATTTCCCGCATACGGATTGGGGTGCCTATTATTGTAATCTTAAATACGACATCCGCTCCGCAAACATAGCTACCAAAACCTGGGTGCTGACCCTGAATAACAGCAATGTAACAAGTTCCAATTACTCCATAGCCTGGACAATTCCAGCATCACTACCCAATTATTATCAGCCCAAGCTGATTATCAACAGCACTACCTATAATATGCGCAATCAGAGCAGCTATCAGTATTCATCACCCGTTAGTTCCTGCCAAATCCGCCTGGATGTAAGCCCGGGAATGCCATATCTGCTATCTAATCCCCCTGCTCTCAGCTTTTCCAACAACCTGCCCCAAAGCCTTAATCTGGCACAGTATTTTGGCGTAACCAGCGGGAGCCTTAGCTATAGCTTTGAGCCAAATGCACACCTTGTGCAAAGCCTGGTTACTATAAACGACACTTTGCGCTGGCGGGTTTATCCTGTGCACGGATTCCTTGGTTCCACAACTGCAACCATTGTTGCCACAGGTTCTGGAGGTAGCATTAGTGCTAATATCCAGGTCTCGCGGGATGATAGCAACAGTTCGCCTCAGTATAACGATTCCCCGCCTCAGCTAACGATGCAGCAAAACAGTTCTGTCCTATTTTCCTGGGTCGATAAAATTAGCGATGCGGATTTGGATGATTGGGACGTAAGCCTCGATGGCGGAGTAAATTTCAGCGCGGAGATAAACACGGTTTTGCACCAAGCCACAATTACTGCCAATCCTGGCTACAAAGGCTCTGATACCCTGTCCCTGGTTATTTCGGACAGTGTAAGTCCGGAGCTTGTGGTGCCTGTTCACATAAGTGTTTTACCTTCAATTCCTGCCGTCCCCCAAAATTTTACAATTTCACCCTCTGGTCACGGCTCTATCTGTCTTAGTTGGAATCCCGTAGAAACCGATTTATCAGGTTTGCCTTTAACCGGAGTAACTTACCGGGTGTTGTGTTATTCTGATGCTGCTTGCAACGTTTTAAGCAACTCGTTTGCGGTAGATTTACCTCAAATCTGCCTTACTGCCAGCCAAAGCACCCAGTTTTATAAAGTAAAATCAATTAATGAATAGGAGTTAACATCATGAGAACGAAGGTAATTACACTTATGATCCTGCTGATTGTCAGCACCTGCCTTTTGGCATCTACGCCAAAGGCTGTGGCAGTTCCCAATGATAATCCCAAAGGTCAGCTTAATCCTGCCCCCTTTTCACCCTTAACGCAACTAAGGCAGCAGACCCTAATCAGTTCTACGCCGGTTTATGCGGAGAGTTTTGATACTCTCCCCACCAATTGGACGATCGGAACTGGCTGGTATATTGGCGAGGATTACAACTATGGAGCGCATTCAGCTCCTTTTTGTGCCTTTTCAGAGCATCCTTATGCAGCTAATGCCGATTATCAATTGCAAAGCCCCATCATAGCCATACCGGCTATAACTCAGCCCGGAGAAAAGGTGGAGCTGAGCTTTTGGAACTGGTGGGAATTGGAATTCGGTTATGATTATGCTTGGGTAGATGTCTATGAAAATGGCGTGTTTGTATCCACTCTAAGCAGCCAAACGGGTGCATCTTCGGGATGGCAGCAGCAGAACTTTAATCTGAATGCCTTTGCCGGACAGAATATCCAATTGATGTTTCGCTTAACTTCGGACTACGACTATAACTACGCCGGCTGGGGAGTGGATGATATCCAGATTCTGCTAAATTTGTATGAACAGGCACCCGAGCTGAATTTGCTAAGCCTGAATGTGCAGAACTTCCCCTTTGTCTATTCTACGCTTTCGGTAGCAATGGAAGGCCAGGATATGACCAATCTGGATGCAACAAACTTTCAAGTTTACGAAAACGAGGTGCTGCAAACCAATTACTTCGAAGTGGTGCCTCCTTCCACTGGAACAGGTTCACGCCTTGTGGACATTGCCTTTTTGATGGATAACAGTGGTTCTATGAGCTCTTCGATCAATGCCGTGTCAAACAATGTTACTAACTTTATCAATAATCTGGCTGGTTCCGGAGTGGATAGTGCTTTGGGTTTGTGCCGCTATGGATCAGGAGTCAACGGAGGAAATCCATTTCTGGAGGATTCTGGGATTTTAACCACTAACCTTACTTATTTCCGTGATAATGTGTGGGCTCGAAACGATATCTCAGGCGGCTATGAACCTGGCTATTATGCCATGACGCATTCCATAGCAGGTTTTAACTGGCGTCCCGGCAGCCAGAAGGTGATGATTATTATCACCGATGAATATCCAGCTCAGGGTGGAGCTTCTCTGCAACAAGCTATTGATGCTTGTGTGAACAACGGTGCAATTCTTTTTGCCCTGACTTATTCAAGCTTGTATAGTTATTTTACCCCTATCACCAGCGTAACAGGCGGTGATGTGTTTGATATTAACAGCAGTTTCGACGCAATCCTAACCGCTATCTCAGAAATCATTGTCTCCAATTACATAATTTCCTATCGTTCCAGCAGTCCTACTTATGACGGGGTTCTGCGCAACCTGCGCTATGTTCTGAATTACCAAGGCGTAAGCGCAGAAACCACCGGTAGCTATTTTCCAGGTCAGGCCCCCCAAATTACCCGCACGCCTGATACCATCAGCATGGATACCATTGCCCAATTGGACAATCAGGATATTGTGATTCAAGCTCTGATTACCGATAGCTACACTCCCTTCACCAATTCTGCCAAGCTGTATTACAAAACCCTGGCACAGCGTAATTTCAGCTTTATTAACATGACCAATTTGGGTAACGATTTGTGGCAGGGTATTATTCCGGCTGCGGTAGTTCAAACTCCTGGAATAGGCTATTATCTGTCTGCTACAGACGGTCAATCTACTACAACCTTACCCTCAGTAGAACCGGCAGATAATCCTTTTACCATAGCTGTTTTGCCTAATGTGCCTCCGCAAATTGAGCATACTCCGGCGGCACAGGTGCTATTTAACTCGCCTCTGGTTGTGAATGCCAATGTGATTGACAACACGCTTTATGTGAGTTCTGTGAATTTATACTACAGGCGTTATGGACAACTTACCTACACCTCTGCTCCCATGCAAAATGTTTCGGGGACGCTTTACACGGCCAGTGTTCCTGCCGATGTTGTAGGTAATTATGGCGTGGAATATTACATCAGGGCTATAGATAATTTTGGGTTGACCACCAGTTCCGGGTTCCCCGATAACCCACATTACACCCCAGCCTTGTTGGATGGAACCATTGTTCCGGGTGGCACCATTACAGATTACAATTGGGATAGTGATGATTCACCCTTCTACATATATGATAGCATTGTTGTCCCTCCCGGAAACACTCTGATCATTGAGCCGGGTTCGCAGCTTATATTTTCACTGGATACGCAGCTTGATGTGTTTGGTGGTATCCTGGCCTCGGGAGTTGCTTTCACAGCAGCCGATCCGCAATTGGGCTGGCGGGGAATTCATCTGGAATCTGCCACCAACCAGATTCAGCTTAATAACTGCCAAATTCAGCATGCCAACCGTGCCTTGACTCTGCAAAACACGCATGGAAGCTTTAGCAACATCACCATCAGCAAGGAATTCCCCTTTACCGATGAAGTGGCTGTGTTGGCAAATGGTGCTTCCAGCCCCGTCTTTACCAATATGTTTATTGATAACTATGCACGAGGGATAGTCTATAACAACGAAAACCTGCGCATCACCAGCAGCCCCACGCTTACCAATGTGCGTATTAGAAACACAAACAGCACTATTCGTCCCGAAAGCCGTGGCTTGGAAGTTATTGGAGCAGTGGGTCTTGCCATCAATGGTGCCAGAATAGAAAATTACGTGGATGGCATCTATTGGGATGGTCAGGGAACCAGCGATTACCGCAGCATTCCTACCCTGAACAACATCCATATCAGCCATGACGGCATCAATGAACCTGGTGGCCGAACCGGTATTAATCTGGTGGATCTAAGTAGTGTCCTTGCCCAAAACGACAGCATTGGCGGATTCAATGTTGGTGTGCAAATAGATAATACCCTTGTAAACCGCACCACTACCAATGCTACCCTTAGCGGAGTCCAAATCCGCAATACAAATAGCATCAGTGCTCCCACCAGCTATGGCTTAAAAATGAACGGAAATATCGCAGCCACAATTACTAATCTTGAAACGGACGATTACCAAAGCGGCTTACACTTCCTGGCTGAAAACGGCGATATCCGCACCAACGCATCCGCCACATTAACCAATGTGCGTATCCGTAATACCAGTAGCACTTTGCGCAATGATACCTACGGCATCAAACTATTGGGTGGAATCTATGCCAACTTTAGTGATGTGGAGATTGCCGAATACGATTTCGGGATGATTTACATCGGTGATGGCCAGCCTTTTGACCGCACCACCCCCACCCTTACCAACGTCCGTATCCGCAATACCAGCAGCACGTTACGCAATGCAAGTAGTGGCCTTACTTTAATAGATCTGAGCAGTGTGATTGTAGATAACGACTCCATTGGCGGTTACCCCACAGGCCTGGAGATTCAGAATAATACAGACAACCGCATCACCACTTCCGCCACGCTTACCAATGTGCGTATTCGCAACACCAGCAGCACTTTACGCACCGACACGTTCGGGGCAAAGCTGAGCGGAAACATTGCAGCCACCATTAGCAACCTGGAAATAGACGATTATAACAGCGGTTTTTTCTTTATGACAGATAGCACAGATGTCCGCACCACAGCATCAGCAACCCTCACCAATGTTCGCATCCGCAATACCAGCAGCACTTTGCGCACGGAAACAACCGCCGCCAGCCTGAAAGGCAACATTAACGCCAGTATCAACGGTTTGGACATCGAGGACTACAGCACCGGTATCTATTACGAAGGTGATGGCCAAGCCTTTGACCGCACTACCCCCACCCTTACCAATGTTCGCATCCGCAATACCAGCAGCACTTTGCGTGAACCAATACAAGGTATTGTGCTAAAAAATCTGGCAGCAGTGAATCTGCTGAAAAACATCATTTATCCAAATGTAACTGATCTGCGCGGCAACGCAGAAGGCAGTGGAATCATCCTGGATAACACCCATAATGCCGTTGTCCAACAGAACACAGTGTGGGGTATCACAAACGGCTTAAATGCCATTAATAGTAACAATGTCGACTTCTCTTCAAATGTTATCTGGACAAATGGTGCAGAGCTTGCCAACCCGATAATCAATACCGGTAGTGCTCTCACCGTAAGCAATAGTGACATTTCTTATGACAACGGTATTTTCCCCGGAGCAGGCAACTTGGACAAAAACCCTCTGTTTGCCAGCCCTAAAGCAGGTAACTTCTACCTGAAAATACGTTCTCCCTTAAAAGGTAGCGGAATCGGTGCTCTGCCCTTCGATTTTACTGCTTTGGCTGCCAACCGCACCTACAGCATGCACCGCGGCTGGAACCTGATGGGAGTGCCCTACACCACTTTGCCGCCACAAAACACCCCCGTAGCCATCTTTGCAGACGACATTAATCCCTTCTATGTGGCTCCCAATTACACCTCCATTGTGCAGCTGAACAGCAATGCCATGCCGGATTCTTTGGGGCATGTAACCTTTAACTACAGCGGCAGTTACAACATTCCGTCCGTGGTGCGTCCTGCGGTTGGTTATTGGGTGAATAATCCTTCCCCCCAGGATGTGCCGGTGTACGTTTGCGGCCTGATGGATGATGGCAGTTACAATCTGGAATTACCCGGTTCTCCCCTGCCCAATAATGGCTGGTATCTGGTGTCCAATCCTTACGATCGTCCCATCCGTTTCAGCGACAGCACTTTAGTGCCATCGGGTGCCATGCTACCCTGGGGCTACATTTACCGCCGTGCCACCAATAGCTATGTGATGGTGGATGCTGATCCGGCCAACGATAACGACTTCAACACCACAGACATACCGCCCTGGTCGGCCTTCTTTGTGAAAGCCTATTCGCCAGCGGACCTGCTATTTATCAATTATCCCGCCGACGACAGGCACGCTCCGGCTCAGGACCTGGTTGCAAGCTCCAATTTCGGCTCGTCGCAAGTCCCCAAACCCGAATGGGAATTCACCCTGAATGCCGTAACAACCGGCCATGCAGATGCCGTAACCCTTGGTATCAGCAATGCTTCCAGCGAGGGCTATGATCCTATGGATGTGCCCGAACTGCCCTCAGCACCGGTGGTTTTGAACCGCGGACTGGACTTCTGCATTGCCAATAACGACTGGGAAATCAACCCCGGCACCTACACCAGAGACATCCGAAACAAGGAGACCAATTCCTGGAGCTGGCCTCTGCTGCTGAATCTGGAAACCCTGCTGGAGAACGGACGCTTTGCAGAAAGTATTCGCATCAGCCCCGAATTTGCCGATAAACTGCCCGCCACGCATAGCTTTATGCTGCAAAACCCTGCCACAGGCCAAAGCATAGACCTGAAGACGCAATCCCTGTTGCTGTCGGTGAATATCGACACCTCCAATCCGGCAGGCGGCACAACTCCCTGGCTGATTCCCTTAAGCCTGGTTGTTAGCCCTGTGGATGGTGGCCAACCGCAAGACCAGCGCGGGATTATCAGCACGGCAAACTACCCCAATCCCTTCAATCCCGAAACCACCATCAGTTATGCCTTGGGCTCTGATGCAGCCGTTAACCTGGAAATCTACAACGTAAAAGGCCAGTTGGTGAACCGTTTGCTCAACACCAATCAAACCAAAGGTTCTCACAGCGTAGTGTGGAACGGAAAAGACAGCCAGGGACATAACGTGGCTTCCGGATTCTATTTCTACCGTTTGCAAGCCGGCGAAACCAGCCAAACCCGTAAGATACTATTGATGAAGTAAATATAAGATAAGTGATGATGTAACAAAGTAATAAAGTAACAAGGTAATTGGAACGCTGGCTTCCACCGGCGTTCCCTTGCCACAAACTTACTTGCTCCAAATACGGAATTAATCCGGAATCAATGCGGATGAAGTCCGTAATCATTCCGCAATGATTTCGTATTTGAAGCAGGAAAGAAGCAAAATAGAGATAAGATAATACATAAAAATATAGTGTGGAGGATACCATGGAAACGAAGTCAATAATAGTTTCCCGAGTTTTAGTTCTTATATTTGTAATGTTGGCAATCGCAGGCTTGTGCTTTGCGCAGTTTGCCGGTGGGGACGGGTCCTCAGCGAACCCATACCAGGTAACAAATGCTGAGCAATTGGACAGCATACGAGGCTATTTGGGTTCGCATTTTGTGCAGACGGCTTATATCAATCTGGCTGCGGATCCCTATAATGCCGGCTTGGGCTGGCAACCTATCGGAACGCAAGCAGCACCTTTTATAGGCACTTATAATGGCAATGGCTACAGCATTCTGGGCTTGACCATAAACAGAAGTGGGACAAGCTACACAGGTTTATTTGGCTATTGTAACAATGCCGAATTGAGAAATGTTGCCTTAGATTATGTTGAAATAATTGGTGGAGATTACTGCGGTGCCTTAGTGGGCTGCGCCTTCAACACAGATATTATTGCCTCGCTTGCCGGCGGCGTAGTTCATGGCTCTTCTGTGGTGGGAGGACTGGTTGGCTCGCTGGAAAGTGGAAGCACAATGATCGAAAGCTATGCCAATGCCGAAGTGCAGGGAACCTGGTGCTTAGGCGGTTTGGTAGGCTATAACAAAGGGAATAGTGAAGTTATTGCCTGTTCTTCCCAGGGTCAGATAAGTGGCGATAATGCCGTGGGCGGGCTGATTGGAACCCAGGGTGGAAGTTTATCAATTAACTGCAGTTCTCTGGCAGCGGTAAACGGAAGCGGGAGCGTTGGCGGACTGGTAGGCGTAAATGACTATTTATCAGAGATTTCACAGTGTTATTCTACCGGAGTAGTTAATGGGACAAGCTCTGTTGGAGGCTTGGTTGGACGTAATATTCTGGCTAACATCAATAGTAGTTATTGGGATATGCAAACCAGCACGCAGGCAACTTCAGCAGGAGGTGAGGGCAGAAATACGGTAGAAATGACCTATCCGCATGCTGCTAACACTTATATAGGCTGGGATTTTGCCAATACCTGGCAAAACGATGCTGGAGCCCAGCAGTTAAATTTTGGCTACCCATATTTGGGGTGGCAATTCGATCTGCCGGTAGTGCAGAGGGTAAGTATTGACTATACCCTTGGGGAAAACTGGCTAAGCTTAAGCTGGAATCTGCCAATAGGTGCGATGCCACTTAGCTATAACGTCTATCGGAATGGAGCAATTTACATTAATGTAGCGGGTTTATTAAATTTTGAAGATAGCAATTTGGAACATGGCATCAGCTATAATTATGCTGTAACTGCCGTGTATCCCTGGGGAGAATCTGCGTTGAGCGATTCAATTAGCGTAACTGTTTACTTACGTCCCCTTCCGGCAAGCTGTTACTATCCTGCGGATGGGGCAGTAGATGTGGAAATATTCCCCTTGCTGGAGTTTCGGCCAAGTGAAAGCGATATCTACCCTGAGCCGGATGGATATATAGTAAATCTCTGGAACAGCAGTGGAGAGCTTGTCTTCAGTATGACTGTGGGGCCTATGACAAATTGCCCTCTTTTAGACTCTTTGGAATGGGATACTTCGTATCTATGGCAGGTGATACCCTATATAGAGGTATATGAGGGTCCCACCATCATGGCAGAGAATTGTCCGGTTTGGAATTTTTCTACCATTGCTCAAATGCACTTTACCTTTTCGCCTTCTGTTTGGGATTTTGGCGCAGTAGAGATTGGGCAGACGGTTTACAAAGATATCAGCATTGGTAATGCAGGAGCTAACTCCGCGGTTATCAACAGTTTGTCTCTGTTGGTAGATGATATCGAAGCCATGTATGTTGATGCGCCTATGATGCCCATCTCACTTTCCCCATCTGATACTGTGTCGGTAAGAGTCCATTTCCTGCCACAAAGCGAGATACAGTATAATGCTACGCTGGAAATTGTAGATGGCAATGGTGAAAGAAACAGCATGCAAATAAGCGGAACCGGTTTTCAGGAAGAAATTGGCCAACCGGTAAACCTGATGGCAAGCGTTGAAAATTACCGGAATGTAACTTTGAGCTGGGGTATTGATTATACGCCAAGAGCTGCCGGAGAGAATAAAGATGAAACCTTAATTTCGGAGGCGGAAAGCCAGCAACGCACCCTGCTATACTTTATGGTTTATCGCAATGGGGAAGTAATCGGCGAAACCGAAGGCTACACTTATCACGACAACGATCTGGCAGATGGGGAATATAGCTATTATGTTGTAGCTGTTTTCAATACCGCGGTTTCCGAACCATCCAATACGGCAAATGTAGTGATAAATACTATCTATCCGCCGCAAAATGTATCTGCAGAGCTGATAAATGAAGAAATCCAGATTAGCTGGAACCCCTCAGAGGCTGGTTTTGAGCAGAGCTATAATATCTGGAGATTGGTTTATGGAAATGAGACCAACGAAGCAAGCTGGACTCAGCTTGGCTCGGGAATTACTGAGCTAACTTATAACGATCCGGGCTGGAATGATCTGCCCGATGGCAGCTATAAGTGGGCAGTGAAAGCAAGCTACAATGCCGGTGTTTTTTCGGAGGCAGCTTTTTCCAATGAGCTTCAGAAAGTTGCTGTTATATACCCCGATGGATTGGTGCGGTACTATCCTTTTGATGGCAACGCCTTTGACTCAAGTCCCGCAGAACAGAATGCCACGGTCTTTGGGGCAAGTTTAACTGCTGATAGATTTGGCAATCTTGAAAGTGCCTATAGTTTTAATGGAATAAGTGATTACCTTGTTGCCAGTGCGAATGGTCTGCCAACCTCAGAGCGAACAGTGGCTATGTGGTTTAAAGCAACCGATCTTAGCACAATGCCTAACTTGCTGGGCTACGGAGGAAGCAGTGTAGGAACATCCTGGCTTATGGGTCTTAATCACTGGGGTGATCCTGCTGTATCTGTAACCTGTCATGGTTCGGTAAATACTCTCCAGTACTTTTATGACACCCCCCCTGTAAATCAATGGTATCATATGGCAATCACCACCAATAGCGGTGGCACAAAAATCTTTTTGAATGGAATCGAAAAGGCTTCCAATACTACCTATATCAACAATACTTATGTCATAGACCGGGAATTGGCTATTGGGGTTAGTGTTGATACAGGTGGATATGCTCCCTATACAGACGCGAGTGTCGGGTATTTCCAAGGCAGCATTGATGATGTTAGAATCTATAATAGAGCACTGAGCAGCAGCGAAATCCAAGCTTTGATTTATACGGAAGAATTTGCCGGCGGTAATGGAACTGAGGCAGACCCATATCAGATAGCCACGGCAGCGCATTTGAGTAATGTGCGCAACCATCTGGATTCGCATTTCCAGCAGATTGCAGATATAGATTTGGGCACCGCACCCTGGAATACAGGCGAAGGCTGGGAACCCATAGGAAATGACACCAGCAGATTCACCGGCTACTACGATGCAGGTTTGTATTCCATCAGCGGGCTTCACATCAACCGCCAGGGTTATAATTATCAAGGACTCTTCGGGCGAACTCATGATGCTCAGGTGTTTAATGTTAAGCTATTGTCTGTGTCTGTAAATGCCAGTAATTGGGTTGGAGCTCTGATTGGTTTTGCAGATTCCACCTATATAGCGGAGTGTAGCAGCAGCGGTTCGGTAAATGGTCAGGGTGGCAGCATTGGGGGTTTGATTGGCAGAATGGATAATTCTGAGCTTCATTTTTGCCAAAGCAGCGCAGAGGTTTATGGTGGCGGTTGGAGCATTGGCGGTTTGATTGGCAGAACAGATTACTCCTACGTATATGATAGCTATAGCACCGGAAACGTTAGTGGCAATGGCATAATCGGCGGCTTTATCGGTTACATATTGGCCTATTCCTCTGTTCACAACAGCTTCAGCTCCGGTGCCGTTTCCGGTAATTCCGATTACATAGGCGGATTTGCCGGAGACGTGTATAACGGCACGGTATCAAACTGCTACAGCCGCAGCTCGGTTAGTGCTGCAGGACATAGCTATGTGGGCGGCTTCACAGGCGAAGCGGACAATTCCACTATCACCAATTGCTACAGCACGGGTTATGTAGTCGGCGGCAGTGCTTACTGCGGCGGTTTTGTAGGTGCCAATACCAATGCGCCGGTGTATAACAACTGCTATTGGAACACCGAAAGCTCCGGCCAAAGCAGCAGTGCAGGCGGCGAAGGCAGAACTACGGAAGATATGACTTATCCCTATGCCTATAACACATACTACACCTGGGATTTTTCCGAAATGTGGGCGGGTGATATTTACTTTGAACACAACGCTGGCTATCCCTACCTGCAATGGTATGCTCCTGCACCGGATTACTATCCGCCGCAGCATATTGTAGCCGGCGATGCCGAAGCAACGGCAAATCTTAGCTGGATGCCCCCCTTAAGCGGGAATCCAGAATCCTATCAGATCTGGCGTTTGTTACCCGGCCAAGAGACAGAAGAGGCAAGCTGGACCTTGGTAAGCGGCTCAGTTGCCGATACCACAGTTACAGATATCCAATGGCAGTATCTGGCCGATGGCACCTATAAGTGGGCTGTCAAAGCTGTTTATGCTGGGGGCAATTTCTCCGCCCCGGCCTTCTCCAATGAGTTGGTGAAACAAACACTCTTCCCAGCAATAGTAGTTACTCCAGAATCAATTGTCTTATCGCTAAATGTGATGGCTACCACAACACGTGAACTAACCATCTCCAATAGTGGCAATGGTAACCTAATCTGGGAATCTCAAATAGATTTAAATAGAGGGGCATCCCATAGTAAGAATGCCCCAAGCAACAACCGTTCTAATCTGCAGCGTGAAGCTATGATTACTTCCGATCCCAGTAGCGGTTTGGTATCAGCCGGTTCCAATCAATTGGTTAATCTGTCCATCAATGCCGGAGATACTGCTCCAGGAATGTATAATTATAACTATACGGTGTTTTCCAACGATCCAGTAGCTGAAGCTGTGGAAATCCCCATCAGTCTTGAGATTACCGAAACTCATAATGTGCCGGAATCCCTTACCGCCAATGCAGGAGACAGCGTGATCTACCTAAGTTGGAATGGAATAAACAGCCCCAGCCTGGTGCATTACCAAATCTATCGCGATGGCCTGGAATTGGGCACTACCACCAATACCTACTACGAGGATAACGCTGTGGAAAATGCAACCAGTTACAGCTATTACATCACGGCTGTCTATATGTACGGGGTATCTCCTCAGTCCAACACCGCCACAGCCATACCCCAATCAGCAATGGACACGGGCTTAGTGCGCTACTATCCTCTAAATGCCAATGGTAATGATGTTAGCGGTAATGGCAACCACATTCAACCCTTTGGAGCTACCGCTGCTTTTGACCGCTTTGGCAATGCCGGTGGAGCCTACAGCTTCAACGGAATTAACAACTATTTAAAAGGGAGCGCAACTGGCCTCCCAACCGGAGATAGAACTGTATCACTATGGTTCAATTCCACAGACCTTAGCTCCAGACCGGTTATCATGGGCTATGGAGGCGATTACAGCGGGACTTCCTGGCTGGAAGGCATCAATATGTATGGCAATCCGGCAATTTCCCTGGCAACGCATAGTGGGGGCCATGCCCTGGCTCATTATTATGAAAGCAGTCCCGTGGGACAATGGCTGCATCTGGTTTATACCACCGGTGATGCTGGCACCAAGATGTTCATCAATGGCACCTTGGTAGAATCAAATGCAAATTATATCAACAATACTGTGGTAAGTGGTAAAGACCTGGCCATTGGCGTGGCCGTAAGCTCAGGTGGCATAGCTCCTTATGCAGATGGCAGCATGGGCTATTTTAAGGGACAAATAGATGATATCCGCATCTACAACCGGGAGCTGGATAACACTGAAATCCTGAATCTCTACAACTATCAGGGTAGCGAAAACATCCCTTCAGTTACCACTATTGCCGCAAGCGATATAACTCAAACAACCGCAAGCTCAGGTGGTAATGTAACCTCCGATGGTGGCTACACAGTCAGCTCCCGTGGCTTGGTATGGAGCACAACCCGTTACCCCACCATTACTAACAACCAGGGAATCAGTTACCATGATACCGGTACGGGCAGCTTCGTAACCCAACTGAGCGACCTGAGCTCCAGCACCACCTATTATCTGCGTGCCTTCGCTACCAATATCTATGGCACGGCTTATGGGGAAGAAAAACACTTCACTACCCTTGCCTCAGAGTTTAGCGGAGGCGATGGAACAGCCGGTAATCCCTATCTGGTGGCTACAGCAGAGCAGCTGTATAATGTGCGGAATTATCTGACTGCCCATTTTAGACAAACTGCCAATATAAATCTGGGCGTGGAACCCTGGAATCTGGATGAAGGTTGGCAACCAATAGGATCGAGCACCTCTTTCCGTGGCACCTATGATGGTGATGGGCACACGATTACGGGCTTATATATCAATCGGCCCATTGCAAGTTGTCAGGGTTTGTTTGGCTACTGCTATTCTGCCACTATCAAGAACCTGACCTTATCCAATCTGAATGTCATTGGCAACAGCTATGTGGGAGGCTTGATTGGTTATGCACCTGGTACTTCAACATTGATAAATTGCCAAAGCAGTGGCTATGTTACCGGAAGTTATGAAAATACCGGTGGCTTAGTCGGTTATATTAGTGGTGGTAGCATCTCCAATAGTCACAGCAGTG
>DIXL01000085.1 GCA_002428685.1 Cloacimonetes bacterium UBA6081
GAAAAAAATGGGGGGATGCCTCAAAATCACGTATTTATTAAAATTTTAGCCTCAAGGTTACTGTGCTAAATGAGGAACATTTCAAGCTTCCTATGATGTGCCGTTCCCGCGGAGGCGGGAAACCAGCTCTGTAAAGAGTTCCGTAGGAACGGCAGATACCTGCTATATTTCAGCAATCGTTGGGTGTCATCCCTCTGGGATTCTTCAGGGCTGGATTCCCGCCTCCGCGGGAAAGACAGTGTTACCGCTGTGCCATTCGTACATGTTGTAACGTCATAAGAAACTTGTCAAGACACGGTCTTTGATTTATTTTAACAAAACCAGTCTGCGAGGTTTCTCTGGTTTACCATCAATGTTCAAGCGCAGGAAATAGATACCAGAGGCTAAATGCCTGCCTGCTTCATCACAGCCTTCCCACATAGCAAGTTGTTCGCCTTTGCTTTGAGATTCGCTGATTAATGTTTTCACCAATTGACCTTTCAGGTTATAGATTTGCAACGTTACTTTGGCAGCTTTTGTGAGGTGGTAACGGATGTTTACATGATCAGTGAAAGGGTTGGGATAGATGGAAATCAGCATTTCTGATAGTGGAGGAACTATGAATGGATCTGTATTAGACACGTATGGTGCTGAACCATATTCATAACAGCCCATATCTATCCTGCCACCCCAAACCCGATGATTACCTGCCAGATCATAAGGTAATAATCCCAAACCTGTTGTATCTGGGGTTGCTGTATTTATACAGGGTGAATTTGCCGATAAAGCTGCATAAAGGGGATTTTCAGGGTGCAAACTGTAAAACTCCGGATACTGGCTGATATTGGTATCGGCATAATAGATGTTATTTGCAGCACTGCTCAATATCCCCCCAGAGCCATTGCGGATATTGTTATAATCCAGATAGATATTGGAAACAGGAACAATTGGGGGAGAGTTTATCACCGAGAACTCATAATTGCACTCAGGATTGTAGAAGATATTGTTTTGCAACTGAATATTGCCGATCAAACTTACTGCTGAAGGCCAGCCATGATTGTTGATGAAGGTGTTATTGGTGAGCTTAAAGCTATCTATGCTCCTATTAGAAAAAAGTATTGGCCTGTATATGTCTGAGTTAAGGTTGCTGAACAAGCAATTGCTGATATTAACGTCAATGGGACCATTATCGCTACGCCCATTTGAGATATTAAAAGCAGGCTGTTCCGGAGCTGTATAAAAATCGCGGAACACACAATTTTGCACTGTAATAGACTCATTTACATCCACGTCAAACATGGTCATTGGTTCTCTTCCACTGGGATCATTGAATACGGAAGTAATATTGCTGAATTCGCAGTCAATAACGGATCCGCTTATCCAATCTGAACTGTATATCCCCCCAATTTCCGTTGTACTTATGTCTGTTACTTTCACTTTGATTAGATAAGTGTCTGTAGGTCCAAGCAACATCATGGAACCCAAATATCCAATTACAGCATTACTGATTTCAATGTTGGAAATTGAAGTATGCGAACTGTATCCATTTATTCGTATTGGGAAAATAGGAAAATATACAGTTGATGTGATTTTTATACCCCGGATACCGGCATTCTTGTTACTTACACCTGATATTACTAAGTTTATAATTCCTATTATGTTACTTGTTACGGTTAAAAAAGTAGAGTCTGGCCCTGCCCCTGCTATGTTGACAAATGACCTCAAGGGAATTGGAGGGTAAAGCTGATCATCACTTGTGTAAGTACCCGGCAGAATGTGCACGGTTTTTATGTTGGTGCTGTCTGCTGCTATCTTATGCACCGCTTTGGCGATAGTTTTCATTGCTTCTGCAGGTGAAAAGCCACTGTTGCTATCATCTCCATCCGGGCGGACATACAAATCACGGTTTGCTTCCCTGCGGTAAGGCTGCAGATAATGAACCGTATCAGTGTATCCCTGCGTCTGCGTAAAATTGGCATGGCGACCGAAATAGAAATCTCCGGGATTGGGAACAGAGACCATGTCCAAATAGATATCCAAATTTGCCATTATATCAATAACATATACATCACAGGGGTTTGTGCTATAGTTCTCGTAAATAGAGCAGAGGTTGGCTTGATCAAAAACAATGTTGGGAATCACCGTTCTGCTACTCCAAAGCAATACCCCACCTCCTGAAGCGGAAGCTTGATTGTGGTGGATTTTTATTCCGCTGAGGTTAAGTGATGCTTCGAAAGCAAATAACCCCCCTCCCATAGTGGAGAGATTATTCTTTATGATACAGTTTGTTATTGTTACAGTGCAATTGTTATATACAAAGATACCACCTCCGGATCGATCATTCTGCGCCCCAAACGGATAGCCAATGCCATGTTCCAGGGTAAAGCCACGCAGGGCGGCACCTTGTTCCTGATTGTAGAAACGGACGCAGGAACCGGCATTGTTGCCGTCTATTATCGTGCTGCTGATATAGGTACTATCACTCGTGGTTGCTTCCAGGGAACAGAGGGTAATTATCTTACCACCATATACCACATTCTCATAATATCTGCCGGGATGAACCAAGACCATATCGCCATTAACCGATGCATCTATTGCGCTTTGGATAGTAGTGTATGGCTGTGAGCCATCTATGGCTACCTGAAGTGTAATGGCAGACAATGACCCAGTAATAATGAACCACAGAGGAACACAGAAACAAAGCAACTTTATCGCACTGCTACATCTCACCTTGAGCCGTTGGTCTAAGCTTCTGGGTAACATAACTGAAAGAGTTTTACCTGTTGCCGACTTGTGCACTCGGGTATATCTCTTCATTTCTTCATTCCTCTGTGGCAATCTTTAGTTATTTCAGCATCAGCATCTTTTTGGTGATGCTCTTACCATGGCCGATTAACCGGTAATAATAGATACCGCTGGAGCAGGCTCTACCAGTGCTGTCCTTACCATCCCAGATAATAGAATGGGGACCTATTGACTCATGCTTGTTCAGCAGATGTTTTATCAGTTGACCCTTGAGGTTATAGATAGAGATCTGAACCTCTCCATCTTCAGGCATTTCATAGCTGATTGTTGTGGTAGGATTAAATGGGTTGGGGTAGTTTTGGTTCATGGTAGTAATGGCAGATACGGGACTACAATTCTGCAGATCAGCAATGCTTACCATATAATAAGTGCTTGGGCTTTTTACCTGCTGGAACTGTTTACCTCTCATCCTGTAAATACTCTTATTAATTGGAGCAGATTTTGCCGGATAGTAGAACACCAGATAGGAGTTTTCCGGGGTGATAACTTCTCCATTATCCAGATAGGCACAAATCTGCAGCAAACTATCTTCCACCACCACCGCACCTTTGCACACATCGTTTACATAAAGCCCAATTTCGGAAGGCAAATCTCCAGCCTTGGCATCTGGAAGAGAGAGATAGAAGGGCGTATAGGAGGGCTTTTCTGTGTAATTGAATGCGGTGGGGGTTCCCAAAGTGAAAGGCTGAACGGGATTGGGATTGTTCCAGATATACGAGCAATCCCTATTACTATGCAAAATTACCAAATCGCCATAATTTAGGATAAAGCTCTCTCCATGTATCCAGGAACCATCAGCTTGTTTAATCATGGTCCATTTGGCAGTTTCAATTTTGGTTAGATAATCAAGCACCGAAGCGAGCGCATTAAGAGGTCTGGCACTTTCTCTCACAAAATAACCAACCCAGTTTGTGCCATATTCAGCCATATTATGTAAGTTCACCACCGTCTCAGGAGGAATTAAAGAACCGGGTGAGTGAAGGTTGATCGTGACAGTACAATTGTCCTGGAGTTTCACTTTGTAGCCCTGAGTACTGTTGACAATCTCGTTCCTATTTTCAAGCCAACCTCCAGCAAATCTCATCTGGTGAATATCTTCTTGTTGGTATGGCTTATACATTACGTAATCTAAGATGCTTGGGTTTATTATCGGGCTAAAGAAAATCTCGTTCACGCTAGAATCATTAGTAATTTCGTTTAAAACCGGATAGCACATCCATTTTATGGTTTCCCTGCCAATAGAGCTTGGCATTGCATATCGCTCATAAT
Source organism: Cloacimonetes bacterium UBA6081 (assembly GCA_002428685.1). GTDB lineage: Bacteria > Cloacimonadota > Cloacimonadia > Cloacimonadales > Cloacimonadaceae > Cloacimonas. The sequence goes on from DIXL01000085.1 coordinate 4,054, forward strand.
CATGTGCTATTACGTATGGCTTTGCACCCATATCGCAAGGCGTTCCATCAGTTATATCCAAGATCCAGGGATTCCCTCTGTCTATGCAAGGGCTAATTACGCTTGTGTCCCATCTTAGACTGAAGTTGTGATTGGTCGAATCTATAAACAAGGGATCCATATCTATGCTGCCGTTACTTTCATCCCTGTACAATGCTGTATTGTGAACATCATTTACACAGCAGAATTTGATGGGGATTCTTTTTTCGACAAAATCACCCTGAGTAGTATAGAACCCCCCATATAATTGGTGAACAAAGGAAACATTCTGGTCATTTAGCGAGGCTCCGGCAGTGTTATCGTGCACAATATTATTGTTGATTGTGCCCAGAATGTGGTTCTCATCAATAAGCCTGGATATTCCTACCGCCGTGTTTACATAAGGATCATGGAGACCGGCTGTTTCGGAAATAATTCGGTTGTCTGTGATTGTGCAATTGTTTATTTCTACATGATTATAGCCTTCATTCCCAGGATCGGGTAGATGTACCCCTCGTTGAATTTGAATTGTTGCCCTGAATGGCCAATCAAATGTCCCCATCTGACCATTCAAGGTTCTCGTAACGTTATTGTAAACTTCGCAGTATTCCATAATCATACCAACATCGTCACTATCGCAGATATTTCTCCATACCAAAGCAGATGCATTGCCATAACACAACGGATTATACAATTCGTGGCTCTCTTCAAGATAAGACCGATTACCATATATTTTGCATTTAGATACCGTTGACCAGCCGCCTGCAAGGTATATCCCACCACCTTTTGAGCCATTATAATCACCTACACCTCCATGGCTATCTGGCGGTAGTTCTGTATTCCTGAAATATAAGGCATTGTTATGAATATCTGTGTTCGTAATTGTAAAACTCGCATATTCTCCGTAAATGCCACCACCCCAGCATGCGTAGTTTTCGTAAATGTTACACCAATCAATGCTAACATGCTGCTCCAGGTTATCATCTCCAATCACACAAATACCACCTCCGCGTGACCAGCTATTTGGATGATACATGTCATCATCTACCAATCCTCTGCCATTTTTGATGCTTAATCCCCAAAAACTGATCACTCCGCTACAGTTTTTGATTAAGAAAACAGAATCAAACACATCTTCTCCACCCTGGATGATAGTGGACAAAATAATCTCTTCAGTATTTATCAGAGGATCGTAGGTGCTCCTAACGGTCAGATTGCGGGGGAAACCAGTTAGTGTTAAGTTTTCGCGATATGTGCCGGGTAATATTGTAATGATATCTACTGTTGCATCTCCATCAGCACAGGCTAAGGCATCTCCTACAAGTCTATAAGGGTAAAGTGGTGACCCATCCGGCTCTAATGCTACCGAATCAATATTTACAAAAATTTCACGAGTCCATGCGGTACTACAAAAAACCAGCATTAACAACAGAAACGGCAGTGTCTTACGAATAGACATTGCTATCGGGGGGGGGGGGGGAAANNTTGTTTATTCTTGACCTTGCGGTCATATAATCAAGGGTTCATCCAGTTCAATTCTGCTTTTCTCACTATCAACAAAAAACCGTTTATCACGAAAAATAGCTATTCCAATACCTCAAGCCAGTATTTTTCTTATCCCTGTTTTCTGTCAAGACACTTTATTAGAATAAACATAGGGATTGCGTAGCTAACCATAATCTTCTGTTACAAACAACCCACATAACTACTACACTATCGCTTAGAGCACAGCAGACCCTTGCTTGCTCATCCCCTCTTCCCCATCCAAGGATTATCCCGAACACAACCTGAACAAAGCTAAGGTAGTGTTCAGGATAATGCCAGGAAGATTGGGTGAGAGTGTATAAGGAAGGAGCAGCTAACGGCGTCCAATGGCGTAATAGCTGAAGCCAAGCTCTTTTACTGCCTTAGGATCGTATTGATTGCGGCCATCAAGAATCACTAAAGATTGGCTAACTCTATTTGTTATTCTGTTAAAACCTGCTTACTCCCACTCTATTGTAGCGGGTGGCTTGGAGCTGATGTCGTAAACGACTCTACTGATGCCTTTCACTTCGTTACTAATGCGGCTGGATACTTTTTTTAGGAAGGCCAGAGGCAGCTCAGTCCAGTCGGCGGTCATGCCATCCACGCTGTTCACTGCACGCAAGGCACAAACTTGGTCGTAGCTGCGTTCATCGCCCATCACACCTACTGTTCTGATTGGCAATAGCACTGCGAAAGCTTGCCAGGTGGTGTTGTATAGCCCGCAGTTCCAAAGCTCGCTGATAAAGATTTCATCGGCTTGTTGCAAAAGCTCAACTTTGTGGCTATCCACTGCACCCAAAATCCTTACCGCCAAACCAGGCCCGGGGAAGGGATGACGCTGCACCAGCGAATCGGGAAGGCCAAGCGCAGAGCCAACTTCACGCACTTCATCCTTAAACAGTTCACGTAGTGGTTCCACCAGCTTCAGCTTCATTTTAGCGGGTAATCCGCCCACGTTGTGATGGCTTTTAATTGTTACCGAGGGGCCTGCAAAAGAAACGCTTTCAATTACATCGGGGTATAAAGTCCCTTGTGCCAGAAACTCTGCATCACTGTATTCAGCGGCAACTTGTTCAAACACTTCCACAAATGTAGCCCCGATGATCTTTCTTTTGGTTTCGGGGTCAGATACGCCCTTTAGCTTTTGGAGAAACGTTTCGCCGGCATCCACAAAGCGAATATTGAGATCAGGATAGGGAGCAAAAAGCTCTTGCACCCTCTTGGCTTCGTTATAGCGCATTAAACCCGTATCCACAAAGATGGGGACAAGCCTGGGACCAATTGCACGATAGATCAGCGTAGCTGCCACAGATGAATCCACACCTCCGCTAAGGCCGAGGATAACTCTTTTGTTGCCTACCTGAGCGCGGATTTTTAGCAGGCTTTCGGTTATGAACGAACCTGCTGTCCAATCCGGCTGCAAAGCTGCCACAGAGAAGAGAAAATTTGCGATAATCTGCTTTCCGGCGTGAGTATGCACAACTTCCGGATGGAATTGTAAGGCAAATAATGGTAAGGTTTTATGCTTAATGGCAGCACTGGGTGAATTGTCAGTTGTGGCTATTACTTCAAAAATTTCCGGTAAATCCGTAATGGTATCACCATGGCTCATCCATACTTGCTCAATAGCATTTAAGCCTGCAAATAGCTGCTCAGAATTGTTCAGTTTTAGCTCGGCAAAGCCATATTCTCTTTTTTCGGAAGACACGATCTTTGCGCCAAACTGGCATGCTACAAGCTGCATTCCATAGCAAATGCCCAAAATTGGGATTCCAAGCTGCCAAATGGATTTGGCTGGAAATGGAGCTTTTTCATTGGTAATACTGAAGGGAGATCCGGATAAAATGATGGCATTAGGAGCAAAAGAGATTATTTGGTCTGAAGGTATGTTATAAGGATGTATCTCGCAAAATGTGTGTAAACTGCGCACGGTGCGTGCAATAAGCTGGGTGTATTGAGAACCGAAATCAAGGATTAATACTTTGCTGTGCATTGTCTGATCTCCTCTTAATTGACAAAGGGGTTGTTTATCTTTTCCAACCCGATACTGGTGGTGGGACCATGCCCCGGAAAAACCAGAATATCATCCGGTAAGATAAAGAGTTTTTCTTTTATTGATTTAATTATGTCGGTGTGGCTGCCACCGGGAAAATCGGTGCGTCCTATGCTCTGCTCAAAAAGGGTGTCTCCACTTATTAAATACTTGTCTATCAACAAACAAATACTACCCGCAGTATGGCCGGGGGTGTGGATCACCTTTAAAGTGTGATTGCCTAAGCAATATTTGTCGCCAGCGTTAAGCATAATATCCGCGCTTTTTAGCTTGAGATCGTAGCCCATATAGGTGCTCAAATTTTTCCTGTTGTCGATAAGCATATTGGCATCCAGCGGATGGATTGCCACGGGGCAGGAAAACAATGAAGCAAAGTAATTATTGCCGGCGATATGATCACCGTGTCCATGAGTGTTTATCACCAGTTTCAGTTTTACCTGTTTAGATTTTACAGTTTGTGCCATATCTTCAGACGGAACAGATGGATCAACCAGGACGGCATCCTTACTAAGGTCGTCCCACAAAAGATATGTATTTGTCTGATATTCTTTTAGCAGTATATAGCTTTCAATATGGATCATAGTATTACACCTATCAATATGTTATTTGATATTTTAAGCATGTTTCTCTATCAGCTTTTTGGCCAATATATTCTTTGTCCGGCCCCACTTGTTTACCACCCTTAAATAGTTGAACGATAAGAGGTTCACCGTCATTAACCTTGTGATGGTAAGAATAAAATATTCCAAGGGCAAGCTGTAACAGATGTTCATCCGGTTCACCGCCTACAACCAAGCCCAAAGGACCAAATATCTGCTTGGCAATAACCCGGTAACCATCGGTAAACAGAGCTTCCAAAGCATTGTTATCCTCTTCGTTGCGGCCTACAATCAGCTTTGTGTCTTCACTGAGGCGAAAATGCCTTCCATAGGCCAATAGTTCCAGATTATCAAGGCTTTCCTGTCCCCTATCCATTAAATCTTTCAGCCTCAAACAGTAATTCCGGTCTGTTAAAAGGCAGCCACCAGCGGGTGAAGGGAAGTTTTTTACACCCAATTGGGTTGCCAGGTTTAGCTGGGCATATCTGCCTCTTCCGTGAAAATCGAGCAAGTCATTGGGTAAAACCCAGCCTTCTCTAACCGGTTTCGTTGGCGTTAGATGCAATTGGGATAGAGGGCGAACGATTAGATCGCGCACTCCGCTAAGTTTGGCAACGCTGTCTAAAGCATCCCGCCGTTGGCTCATTGGTCTTTGACCCAAAACCTCACCACTGATAAGAAAATCAGCCTGTTTGGCTTCCAAGAGCTCCGCTGCCTTGCGAAACATGAAGCCATGACAATCCACACAAGGGTTCAGGTGTTTTCCAAAGCCATAGATGGGATTGTATAATAACTTTTGGTGATCAGCGGAAACATCTATCACTTCAAGTTCTATATCATTTTCCCGGGCAGATTGTATTGCCCGTTCAGCCAATAAATACGGGGCACGGAAGAAAACCGGAGCTACAGAGAAGCCTCTGTGTTGCATCCATTTTACTGCCAATATACTATCCAGCCCTCCCGAAAACAGGGCAATGATTCTTTTATCTCTCATGCATTCAAAGCCTTTGAGAGAAGGGATTTTGTCAAGCTCGGATATTTGGTGTGCCAAAATACATCATAAAGAGGTTCCTGTGTGCTATTGGATGAAGCAATACTGAAACTACTTGACATAAAGCTTGGGTTTGGAATTGCATGATTGTAAAGGGTGAAGTAGTCTCACCCAATTATAGCTTTTTAGGAGACCAACCATGAAATACTTTCGAAAATTGATTGGAGAAAAGTGCTATCTTTCTCCTGTTTCAATGGAAGATGTGGAAAAATATACGGAATGGGTTAACGACTTGGAATTGGGTCAGTTTATGTTGTTTTCTTCTTCCATAGTGGGTATGGAAAAAGAACGGGAATTGCTGCATAAACTAACCTCGCAGGATAACATCTTTGCCATCGTGGAGAAAGATACTAACAAAGCCATTGGGAATTGCGGCTTGCACGAATTAGACAGCGTTCACCGGCGTGCCACCATGGGGATATTCATAGGAGAAAAAACCTTTTGGAACCAAGGAATTGGCACAGAAGCCACCATTCTGTTATTGGATTATGCCTTCAATATCTTGAACCTGAATAGCATAAATCTGGATGTGTATGGATACAACAAACGCGCTGTGCAGTGCTATGAAAAGGTTGGATTCAAATATGCCGGTAAGAAACGCGAGTATTTTTTTATGGCTGGAAAATATCATGATGTGCTGATGTATGATATCTTAGCCTCAGAATTTGTTAGCCCTTACGTTCAAAAAGTATTTGAATATAGCACAAGCGACATTGCCGGTCGCAGTAAGATAACCATAGTATAGATGTTTCGCAAAATCAAGGGTCAGGAATCTACGCTTGAGCTTTTACAAAAAGCAATAGAGCACGATCGCATATCCCAAGCATACCTTTTTCATGGCTCCGATGGAGTTGGCAAGTTTATGACCGCCCTTTACTTTGGAATGGCAGTAAACTGTGCCGCAATAAACCAGCTAAAGCCATGTGGTATATGCTCTTCCTGTCATAAATTCTTATCTTTGGAGCATCCTGATTTTCTCTACGTATTCCCCACCCCGATATTGAATCTCAACGCTGAAGGCGAAATAAAAAACTCTGACGTGGCAAAGCAGTATCAGGCTTATCTGAAGAACAAAATCAGCACTCCCTGGCAGGAATTTTTCTTTAAAGAAATTACTGAGATCCGCAAAGAAAGCATTGGCTTGCTGTCCAAGCGACTGGAACTTTCCATTCACGAAGCAAGATACCGGATCGTGATCATCGAAAATGCAGACATGATGAACATACCCACTGCCAATGCCTTTTTGAAAACCTTGGAAGAACCTCCTTCCGACACAGTGATCATCATGATTACCGAGCGCATGCAAATGATGCTGCCAACCATAATATCTCGCACACAACCTGTCTATTTTAAGCCACTTACGCGCGGTATTGTAGAAAGCATTCTTATTAACCAGTTTGAAGTGAGTGATGCCCTGGCCAGAACTGCATCCCGGATAAGTGCCGGCAATTTGAAAACAGCTATCAGAATCGGCTCGGATAATGCTTCACCCTTAAGGGACTGGGCATTTGAAATAATCACCCTGGCGGCAAAAAGTGATGAACTGGGCTTTTTAGCATTAATGGACAAGAATAAGGACAGACAAAAAAAAGACCAACTGATCGAGCTGCTAAAATATGTGCGCATTATTATTAGTGATCTTGCCACGCTATCCACAGAATCCGAAACAGATATAACCAATATCGACATGATAGACACCTTGAAAGACATAGCCAAAAACAAGACAGAATTAAGCAGTAAAACCTACGAATATCTGCTCTGGCTGGAAGACCTAAACCGCAAGATTGATGGCAATGTGAACCTAAATTTGGTGATCTTGAATCTGTTTCTGAAAACCAAAAACCTGTTGAGTGCGTAAATGAGCCAAGCCAAGCTGGCAAAAAACATCAGCGTGATGTCCATAGCAATCTTTCTCAGTAGGATTTTGGGGTTGGTGCGCGACCAGGTGATGGCATACTTCTTTGGGACGAGCTATATCAATGATGCTTTCAACGTTGGCTACAATATCCCCAATCTTTTACGACGGCTATTTGGTGAAGGAGCACTTTCCACTGCCTTTGTGCCTATATATAATGAGATTGGACACCATGAGGGCAAAGGCAAACAGATAGATTTTGCCCTAAATCTGCTAAGTATTCTAACCTTTATTCTCTTGATTCTCACCGTCATAGGCATTTTTTGTGCGCCAATAATTGTGAAGCTACTATATCCCGGCTTAGCTCCTCACACCAGCCTTTTAGCCATTAAACTCACCCGCATCATCTTTCCCTATCTGTTCTTTATTGGGCTTTCAAGCACTTATATCGCAATCTTGAATTCGCATGACTATTTTTTTATGACAGGCTTGTCGTCTGCGCTGTTGAATATAGGCATGATTTTGACAGTATTGGTTCCCTATTATAGATTTGGCTTACGCGGAGAGCAATTGATAGTGTGGGCCGGATGGGGAGTTCTGTTGGGCGGTTTTCTGCAAACGGTGGTCAACTTACCCTATTTGAAAAAGGTTGGCTATCGCTGGGCTGTTTATCTGCGATTTGGTTCTGTGGCAATGACGCAATTGTGGAGACGTTTTATTCCCTCTATGATCGGCATTGGAGTAAGGGAAATAAATTTAATTGCAGACAGCCTGATGGCTTCTTTTTTGCCAATTGGTTCCATTACCGCCTTGGGATTTGGCAACCGCCTGATGCAGCTTCCCTTAGGCATCTTTGCCATCTCTGCCGGAACAGCTATTTTGCCGCTTTACTCACGCTGCGTAAATAATAAGGCTTATGATGAACTATCTGATAGCATGCGGTTTACCGCGTTGTCGCTAACCTATCTGATGCTTCCTATTACCACCATTATCATCGCCCTGGGAAACGATTTTGTGAGCATTCTGTTTCAGAGTGGGGCATTTGATTCCCAAGCAGCTTGGATGACATCCCAAGCTCTGGTTTATTATGCTTTGGGATTGGTTTTTTTTAGCCTGAACCAAACTATAACGCCTTTGTTCTATGCCAATAAGGATACGAAAACTCCTGTAAAGATTGCCGCTGTAATGGTGGCGATCAATATCACGTTGAACTTCATTCTAATGCAGTTTATGGCACATCGGGGTTTGGCATTATCTACTTCCATCACCGCCATGTTAAACTACTTTACTTTGCTCTATTTTATCAGGAAAAAGCTCCCACAGGTTAGTTTTAAAGGGTTAGCAGGAAACATAATCAAAACTTTCCTGCTTTGTGTTCTGCTGTTTTGCATGCTGTATTTGGCAAAAGACCTCTACTCTACTACCGATAGAATGAATCTACTAATTAAAGATGCCGTGCTCTCGCTATTGGCTTTTGCGGTTTTTTACCTATTGGGTTTACTAATAAAACTGGATTATCTGAACTCCTTTGGAATTAGCCTATGCAAGCACCTACTAAAGAAATAGAAACCAAGCTTAGCTTTCTTCCGGAACAGCCAGGAGTTTATATATGGAAAGGTAAGAGTGCCGAAGTAATTTATGTTGGCAAGGCGTTAAATTTAAAAAACCGGATAAAAAGCTATTTAAATCCTTCCGGTAAAGACACCAAGACCGAGCAATTGGTAAAAAACATCGCCGATTTGGAATACATTATCACCAATAGTGAAATCGACGCTTTTTTACTGGAAGCCACCTTAATAAAAAAATACCGCCCCAAATACAACATCATGCTTAAGGACGACAAACGCTATCCTTTTGTAAAAGTTACGATAAACGAACCTTTTCCTCGCATCTTCATCACCCGAGACCTTATTAAAGATGGCTCTAAATATTTTGGTCCTTACACCGATGTCCGTGCTTTAAAACGCACCTTGCGAAGTTTTGAGTGGATTTTCCCCATCCGCAGTTGTGCACGCAATATCCCAAGAATAAAATACAAGCAAGCTTGCATCAATTATCAATTGGGCAAATGTCCAGCTCCCTGTGTCGGCTATATTTCGCAAAGCGATTATGCCTTAATTGTAAACCGCCTCCTTCGCTTTTTTGGGGGGCATTATCATGAAATTCTGGATGAGTTTAGAACCGAAATGCAGCTTGCCTCTACCTTGCTAAAGTTTGAAGAAGCAGCCAAACTTCGGGACAGAATTATTGCCATAGAACGCATTCAAAAGCGGCAATCCGTGTTTTTTACAGATAGGCGTAATATAGATATAGTAGGCTTTTATCAGGAAGACCGCACTTGTATTTGTTTAATCTTAAAAATGAAAGACGGAGCCATTGTCAATCAGGAAAACTATCCTTTAACCAATCTGGATTTTGAGCCGCGGGAAACAATTCTGTTCAGCTTTTTACAGCTATACTACACCACAGTAGAAAACATGCCTGAAGAAGTTTTATTGCCATTTGAACCGCTTGATTTGGATAAACTGAATCTGTGGCTTGAGAATAAATTTGTGGTTCCGCAGCGCGGGGAAAAAACAAAACTAATCGCCATGGCCAAACGAAATGCATTTCACCTTGTGGAAGAAAGCAAGCTGGCGCATCTTCGTAAGGCCAATCGCACCATTTTCCCCATTCAAGAATTGAAAGATGTTTTGCTGCTACCCCGTTTACCCCGAAAAATGGTTTGCATGGATATCTCAACAATTCAAGGCACCGACACAGTTTCCTCGGCCGTGTTTTTTGAAAACGGCAAAGCCAAAAAGAAGTTCTACCGTCATTTCATAATTCGAAGTATAGACACTCAAAATGACTTTGCAGCCATGCAGGAAACACTTCAACGGTTTTTGGCGGAAGTGGATAAAGATGCAGAGATGAAACCAGATTTAATTATCATAGATGGTGGCAAAGGCCAGCTTTCCGCATCGCAGGCTGTGCTTTTGGCTTCAGATAAAACTGATATCAGTCTGATCTCTCTGGCTAAAAGAGCGGAAGAGGTTTTTGTCCCCAAAGCAGAATCGTCCATTATCTTGCCCCGTTCCTCTTCTGCCTTACGTTTGTTGGTAAATATCCGAGACGAAGCACATCGCTTTGCCATTACCTTCCATCGCTCACGTCGTTCCAAACGCACGTTAGCAAGTGCGTTGGAAACCATCCCCGGCGTAGGAGAACAGAGTATGTTTTTGCTTTTGAAAGCTCTGGGCAGTGTAGAACAAATTAGCAAAACCGGAATTGAAACCCTCTGCCAGATAAAGGGCATAGGCCCAAAAACAGCAGAAACCATTTATAAACACTTTAACTCAGGAGGTTAATTATGCAATATCGCACAATGCCAAATTCTACAGACCGCATCTCCAGCCTTGGTTTCGGTTGCATGCGTTTTCCCACTTTGCCAGATGGTAAGATTGATGAACCCGCTGCTCTGGAAATGATGCACTATGCCTTTAAACATGGAGTTAATTATTTCGATACTGCCTGGCCTTACCACGACCGGGCAAGTGAACCATTACTGGGTAGATTCCTTTCGGAAGTTAACCGTAAAAAGGTTCTGGTTGCAACCAAAATGCCCTGCTGGCTAATTAAATCCAAAGAGGATATGCATAAGTATTTAAAGGAACAGTTGCAACGTTTACAGACTGATTATATTGACTATTACCTGTTACATGCCTTGGGTAAGGCAAGCTGGAAAAACATGAAAGAACTGGGGGTTTGGGAATTTTTACTGGAAGCAAAAGCCAGTGGAAAAATCCGCTATCTTGGCTTTAGCTTTCATGATGATTACCCAACCTTTAAAAAAATAGCAAATGCCTATGATTGGGATTTCTGCCAGATTATGCTAAACTATCTGGACACCCATTACCAGGCAGGAATAAATGGCTACAAACTGGCTGTTGCCAAAGGCATGGGTGTAATTGCGATGGAACCTCTTAGAGGTGGGAAATTAATCAGTCCGCTTCCGCAATCTATTGACAAGCTATGGAAAAAAGGTAATTACCAGCCTTTAGAAAGAGCTCTAAGCTGGATTTGGAATCTCTCTGGTTGCACAGTTTTGCTTAGCGGAATGAGTAATATGGAGCAATTAAAAGAAAACCTGACTTTTGCAGATATCTGCAAGGCAGAATCCCTTAGCGATAAAGAGCTGAAACTTTATGCAAAAGTGCGCCGTGAATATCTTAAACGCATTCCCATCCGCTGCAGCGAATGCCGATATTGCCTTCCCTGTCCTTCTAAAGTAGGTATTCCCTACATTTTTGGAGTTTACAACGAAGCCATAATGTTTGATAATAAGCTCCGCCTTCAAGAGGAATACAAAGCTTTTATCCCAGACGAAAACAAAGCTGATAAATGCACAAACTGCAGTGCTTGCCTAGCTAAATGCCCCCAACATATAGAAATTCCAACCGAACTAAAAAAGATTGCGGAGTTCTTTGCTTAAGTAATCATCTGTCCTCTACCACAGGGAAATATAGTTCTGCTACAGTGCCTATTCCCACCTCAGAACTAATCCTGAAGTATCCGCCATGTTTGGTGATGAGCGAAAACACCGTTGGGATTCAGAGTCCGGTTCCGGTTTCTTTGGTAGTATAATAAGGTAAGAATATTTTGTCAAGCTCATTGGCAGGAATACCGGGACCATTATCAATAATGTTCAATTGGATATATCTGCCAATCATTAATGAGAGTTCGGAGTTTTGATCTACTTCCACAAGAGAAGTAGAGATGATAACTTTACCCCCGTTTTCCATTGCTTGGGCAGCATTTATAAGCAAGTTTGTAACAATCTGGCTAACTGTGCCATCCGGCATTTTTACTGGAGGAAGAGATTGCGCCAATTGATACTCAATCTTGATATTTTTGTTATAAAGAACCATTCCTGCGAGCTTTTGGGGATTTGAAAGCATGGTAGATGTCCCTTCTACCTTGTCTGCATTTTTGTCCAGAGCAAAAAGCTGGGTTGCGATATCTTAACCTTGTAAAACTACTTTCTCTGTGTCACGCAAAATAGTCTGAGCTTCAGAATCCTCAGCAATGGACATCTGGGCTAAACTAATACTTCCCAAGATTGTTCCCAACAGATTGTTAAAATCGTGGGCCATTCCGGCAGCCATGTATCCTAATGCCTCGTGTTTCTCCATTCTGTTCCGTTCAGCTTCAATTCTCAATTTTTCGCCAATATCGCGGAAGGTGATCACAATTCCCCTGGGATTACTTTCGGTATCTTTTATGATAGCTATGCTCGCTTCAATTGGAATATCTTTACCCTTAGTGTTTATAAGATAATAGACCATACCGGATTGAAGCTTTCTGGATGGATTTAGCAATTGCTTCAGGTTAGTAATTTCCACTTTTTTAGTTTTGATGTTTTTCAGATTAAAAAAATCTTCAATGGGTTTGTTTAATATATCTTCAGTAGTGCTCTTTCACTTTTTGTCCACGAAGATTATACACCACCAGAGATCGTTGAATAATTGCCAGTACTCCCAGTAGAGCGAGTTTCACACTTGTCGTTCCCGCGGAGGCGGGAATCCAGCCCTTTTATTAGTTCTGTATATACTGAAGATAACTGCCTATATTCCAATTATCTATTTCTGTCATCCCTCTGGGATTATTCAGGGCTGGTTTCCCGCCTCCGCGGGAACGACAAACAGTTTTCGCTATGTGCAACGATTTTTACCAACTTCACAAGGCCATCTTGAAGAACTGCATAACTAATAGTGGTGGAGGGATTGGGATAGTCTGTTTGGTTGCCTTCGAGAGATCGTTAATGTTCTTGATCCTACTTTAACAGCATCAGCTTATGCACTATCACCTGAGTGCCTTGTTCCAGCTTGGCAAAGTAAAGACCGGATGCTAATGGCTTGCCCTTGTCATCGCAGGAGTTCCAAACCAAGCTGTGATAGCCTTGGACAAGCTTGGCATGTGTAAGGGTTTTAACCTTTTGCCCCTTGATATTGTAGATGCATAGCTTGGTATCACCGGTTTGGGGAAGGATAAAGCTGAAGGTAGTATTGGGATTAAAGGGATTGGGATAGTTGGATAGGCTGAGAGAATTGGAAACAGGAGGAGTGCTTTCATCATCCGTGGCTACATCACTACGCTGCAAGGGGATGTTAAGGATGGTATCTTCTCCTTCTACCACTACGACATTGGGGATAACTAAGTCCTGATAGTCCCAACGGCTGATCTGGACAGCATAGGTTCCCGGCCCGCTGGGATAGGGAAAGCAGCCAAGCGTATCACTAAACTCCGGCAACTTACCCATTATCTCTATCTTGGCACAATCCACCGGTTCCAGGCTTTGCGAATCGAAAACATAGCCACTAATACCACCTATATAAACCGAATTGTATTCATAAGCTCCCATATCCACAGCACTGGGACCACCTACATAACCGGGTGCCATTCTCTTGTGATATCTTAGATCAAAGGATGGCATATTATCAATTACAACTCCAGTATCTATACAAGGAGAGCCCTGACCTAAACTGAAATCGCCAGCCAGGGAATCGGCATATTGAGGGCTGGCAACAATGTTTCCGCCTCCGACAAAGCTTGGAGGAACAGGGGTATCCACACAATTGTTCATGAATACGTGTGGGTGACCATCAACATGGGACAAATCGTATCCGATGTTACCGTCCATAATATTATTATAGGATTCCGTGCTTGAATGAGATCCAGTGCTAACGTATGGATAGTTAATTATGGTATTGTTGAACAATAATGGTGATACTTCCCAACTATAAATTGCTACGCCATTAGGTGAACCATCAGGAGGGAAATGACGGAATAGATTATTATAGATCCTTGGTTGGTTAAATTCTGTATTCGTATTTCCTCGAAGATCTATTACGCGCAAATAGTAACTATTAGTTTCAAAGATGTTGTTATGTATATCAACATGCGGATGATCGTCGTAATCAATTTTCACATGTCCATAGCCATAATTATCTGATATGTGGTGTTCACCCCCCCCCCCTGCTCCCATGCTTGCATACCCTGTCCCCAGATTCGGTTTATAGATATAGTTCCTCCGGCAATACACAGTATCAGCTTCAGAATATGACATACAAAAGAACTTGGTTAGCGAATTGTATGATGCATTCCCATACATGTTCTGAGACCCTACATATCGAGAAAAGTCTTTCTTTGCATCATTTTCAGTATAGTTGGCATATTTATTGAATATCACTTCAAGATTAACACCTCCCCAGCCAATATCTGATGCAGTGCCGGAAAACTCACATCGGGCTATTGTTAGCTTTGGGATGTCTTCAAGATCAGACCCGGCAAGAATGAAACTGGAAGTGAAGTGAAAACCATTGAGATTGTAAGAAGTGAATTTGCAGCCATAAATAACCGTATCTTCCTGTAGGTCCAAGGCAATGGCGTTAGTATTGGTTTCAAAAGTGCAATATTTTACATATATTCTACCATTCATCACGCACAAAGCACCCCAACTATTGGGATAAGTGTAATTAATTATCCCCATGAAAGTGCGGTTAATATGGCAGTATTCAAATTCAGATTTGGAGGCGTTTTCAGTAAAATGAATTCCTCCCCAACGGAACAGTTGGTCACTTTGCCAGGTATCGAAGATAATGGGATTGGCCTGAGTGCCACGTGCCACAATCTTACCATGGACGACAATCATCTTTGCTATTGGCTCTATGGGATTGTTGATAGTTCCATGCCAGAAAAAATCATACCAATCAACACCAATGGAAGCACCGACTACCTGAACTTGCACCCCAGGCTCTATAGTAAGGGTTACACCTGGGGCAATGTATAAGAATGATACCACCCGATAGGGACTATTCCGTAAATCCCAGGTAATATCCTGTGAAATAGTTCCCCCTACGTCCATAGCATTAAGGCCAATAGCCATTATAAATAGGGTTGATAAAAGGATGTATTTCATTTTCTTATCCTTGCTTTAAGGTTGGAGTCCCTTGTGCAGGGACTCCAACACATTTAGGTTATTTTAACAGCATCATTTTACGAACATGGCTTTTTCCGCCTTGTTCAATCCTGATAAAGTAGATTCCTGATGAAACCGATCTTCCCGACGTGTCAGTTCCTGTCCAGATAATTTTATAATTCCCGGCAAGATGTTTTCCGTTTACCAGTTCTTTTACCTTCTGTCCACGAAGATTATACACTACCAGAGATCGTTGAATAATTGCCAGTACTCCCCAAAGAGCGAGTTTCACACTTGTCGTTCCCGCGGAGGCGGGAATCCAGCCCTTTTATTAGTTCTGTATAAACGGAAGATAACTGCATATATTCCAATTATCTATATCTGTCATCCCTCTGGGATTTTTCAGGGCTGGTTTCCCGCCTCCGCGGGAACGACAAACAGTTTTCGCTATGTGCAACGATTTTTACCAACTTCACAAGTCCATCTTGGGGAACAGCATAATTAATAGTGGTGGAGGGATTGGGATAGTCTGTTTGGTTGCCTTCGAGAGATCGTTAATGTTCTTGATCCTACTTTAACAGCATCAGCTTGTGGACTTTCACCTGAGTGCCTTGTTCCAGCTTGGCAAAGTAAAGACCGGATGCTAATGGTTTGCCCCTGTCATCGCAGGAGTTCCAAACCAGGCTGTGATGACCTTGGACAAGCTTGGCACTTGTAAGGGTTTTTACCTTTTGCCCCTTGATATTGTAGATGCTTAGCTTGGTATCTCCTGTTTGCGGTAAGATAAAGCTGAAAGTGGTATTGGGATTAAAGGGATTGGGATAGTTGGATAGGCTGAGAGAATTGGAAACAGGAGGAGTGCTTTGGTCTTCTGTGGCTACATCACTGCGCTGCAAGGGGATATTAAGGATGGTGTCTTCTCCCTCCACCACTACTACATTGGGGATGATTAAATCCTCATAATCCCAACGGCTTACCTTGACAGTATAGGTTCCCGCTCCACAGGGATAGGGAAAGCAGCCAAGCGTATCACTAAACTCCGGCAGTTTACCCATTATCTCTATCTTTGCACAATCCACCGGTAATCCTGAAACAGAATCGGACACATACCCGCTGATTCCGCCAATGTAAACCGAGTTATATTCATAAGCACCCATATCCACAGCTCTGGGGCCTCCAGAGTAACCGCTGGATATCCTTTTGTGATATCTGATATCGAAAGCAGGTAGATCGGGAAGGTAAGCCCCCGCATCTATGCAGGGAGAACCTTGAATTAAACTGTAATCACCACCCAGAGAATCAGCAAACATAGGATCTGCTACAATGTTTCCCCCTGCATCAATTATATAATCGGTATATCCGAAGGGAAGATTGAAACAGTTGCTTCCATAGTTAATGGGGTGCTCTGCATCTGAGCCATTGGAAGGAGCAGAATCCATATCAAAATAGACGTTGTTATAGAAAACTGACTCTCCCGGAATAGTATTTAAACTATATGTATAGTTGCCAAATCCTGTAATCGTATTATTGAACACCAGAGGATGGCTGTCAAATACATAAAATGCTTGGGTCCAATACAAACTATCGGGATTGATGCTTCTGATTAGATTATTGAAAATCCTCATTTCACCGTCTTGATATTGAGTGTTAGATCTCACTTCAAAGGCCATTTGATAACTGGTTTCAATAATGTTATTATAAATATAGGTGTTCGGAGCATGTGCTGGATATGAATTGATCTTTACAGATCCATGAAGATAATTATCAGAAATGTGGATATCACCCAATCCGTCCCCACCGAGCCTAATCGGGTCCGTTGGAGTTAATTTGATTATTTTGTTCCTTCTGGCGTAAGCATAATCAGTACTCCTTTGAGAAGTGCAACCCAAGCTACCATAACCATTTAACAATAACAGATTCCCGTAAGCTGAATAAATGCCGAAATCTGACCACGGCTCTCTGATCTCATATTCTGAGGTATTGTCAGCATCCGTATCGTCAAAGATACTATTAAGATAGAGAACATTTGTGTGGTATCCCCCCATACTCTTACTCGGGTTTCCGCTAAAATAACATCTTGCCATTGTGCAATAATAATACGCTTCAGGATTGTTTTGTTCGTTTACACCTATTGAAACATAAGCAGGGGGTCCTTCGGGATAGGTATCGTTCTCAGAGTAGAATTTACAACGAAAGACCACGAAGTCTTCCATGAGATTTTCGGATCTAAGCCCCAAATAGTTATTATAGAAAATGCAATCACGTAAATACATGAAACCGTTGTTAAAATGCAGTGCTGCAAACGAGCGAGTGTAATAATCAACGTAACACATGTAGGTTCTGTTAAATTTGCAGTATTTAAAGGACGACATAGAGGAACTCTCATCCATGTAAATCCCACCCCAGCGATAATAAAAAGTGTTATCACTGTGCACATCGAAAGTGATAGGTGATTGTTCAGTTCCAATAGCAACTATTTTACCATAAACCACAATCATCTTGGCTAAGGGTTCGGTATTATTATCCCAGTCGAAATATTCGTTAAAGTTCTTATGAGCCCCATACACCCTAATTTCTGTCCCAGGTTCAATCGTCAGGGTTACACCAGCATCTATATACAAAAAAGATGTAACTATATATGGGTTATCTGCGGGAGTCCAAGTAGTATTTTGGGTAATATGTCCACCTACTTCAATCGCAAACATTGCAATAGTGCAGTATGCCATTAGTAACAATAGTATTAGCTGTTTCATTATTGCCTCACAATGCCCTGCTCCGGAGAAATCCGGAGCAGGGTACAGGTTCTACACAAAGGGTAAGCAATTGTGCTGTTCATTTTAAGAGTGTCATTTTTCTAATCTTATTCTTTCCATCATGCTCAATACGAATGAAGTATAAACCGGAACCTACTAATCGGTTTGAAGCATCGGTGCCATTCCATTTGATGCTGTGATTTCCGGCAAGCAATTTATCTTTCACGAGCTCTTTCACTTTTTGTCCTTTAATATTATAGATACTTACGTTCACCATTCCATCGGTAGGAATGCTAAATTTTATGGAAGTTGATGGGTTGAAAGGATTGGGATAGTTGGCATCCAGTGTCAATGCCCTTGGGACTTGAGCTTGTCCATTTGAGGCCGATAAAGTTGATCCCAGATCTTGCATAAACAGGATATAACTCTGGAAATCAGGAGTATGGATACTAATATCCGGCAAAGATTTTGTTCCTGATTGAGCCAGACTCAGATAGCAATATGCTTGATCAATCAGAGCAAACAATGAATCTGCCACAGTTTCGGGGTTATCAATTATCAATTGCAGACGACTGATAGCAGTGGCATAATCTTCTAATTTGATTATGCACTTGGTTTTAATCTCTTCCTTTTTAATGTAGATTTCCAAATTATCGTCGGTTATGGTCATATCCAAATAAGATTTCAATTGATTCCAATCTGCTGATGAAGTTCTGGTAGCAAGAAATAGATAATCCAATGCGAGCTTAGTGAGGGTGGAATCAGGATAGGTTTCTATAGCAAGTTTCATGGTGGCAATCGATTGATCAAAAAGCCCTTGGTAAAACTCTGATAATCCTTGAGCAATCAGATCTGATAGGGGATTAATAATTGCCGGATCAAAGATATAAGCTCGGAAACTTGGATAGAATCTATGCTGAGCAGTTATGGGTAAAGGGTAGATGGGATTCCCTCGAACATCTGCACTGGGTATTCCCGGTCCTGTTGTTAGATTTGCCAGGACATACTTGTCCCAAGATGAAATGTTGGATAAGGGATCCATAGGATAGTGTCCTGTTTCAAGATACTGATTGTCGGTGATATTGTTTAGTGGAGTTATATCTTGATAAGTTGCTGTTGCACTGAGAGAAGCTGCATCTCCAATTAATTCTGCGCCACAATTGTTAAGAAATTCATTGAGCCTAAATCCGTGATAAAAATTGTCTGGACTGGGAAGCCAAGAATAAGCCTTCATCAACATTCCATGCCCAATCAAATTGGTTAAGGTGTTCCCAATAATATCAGCCTCAGAATCAACAGCCCAAATACCCAGCCCAGGGTAGTCGTTAATAATGTGTGTTCCCGTAAAAGAGTTGCCATAAATTAGAGTTTTACACTCAGCACCATGAGCAGAATGTTCGAGCATGATTCCAGCTTTTTCTTGATTAGTAAACTGGCATGGAGAATCAGCAGTTGGAGTATTTGTATCGTTGTAATATCCACCAATTCTCAAGACAGATTCCAAAGCAAAAATCCCGTAAACATTAGCATAGAAATTACTACCATTTATGTCTGCTTGGGAGCACCTACGTAATGCGATTGCTGTGGTGTTTTTCTGGTTATTATCGTTTTCATTCCCAAAAGTGCAACTGCTTACAATTGTTTTGAATGTATTGGGTAATGTGTGGGGCTGGAATGAATCTTCAAGAAATACACCATATGTGCTTTTTGTAAAACCGCAATTACTAATTGTAATCAAGGGTACTTGGTCGTCCACAATAGAGTGATAAATACCATACATACAATTCACATAGTTATTCCATTGGTAGGAGGGATTGTTTGCCTTGCTGACTTCAATCCTGTTTATCCCTTCGATATCGCTGTTTAGCAGCATAAAGTCTGTACTAATATTTATCATAGTTTTGATGTATATCCCATCCCACCTCAATTGATTGGGGTGAGTTGATGAGATATGTAGATTTGAAAGCTTGCGTAGATTGATTGTGTCAACCCCCTCGATTTTCCCATACGCGTCAGTAATAATCCTATCACCGTGGAAGGTAGAGCTTAAACCATCAGGATCTGGTTTATAGCCGGTGATATAAACATTTTCTGAGAACTTGATGGTTCCGAAGGTAGCCTCCTCTGGTTGGTTCGCAAGCAATTGCGCACCATTCTGATACTGGCTATCACCTCCGTTCAGGTTTACATGTGAGTTATCATTGAAAAGCAGAGTAGCTCCGTCAGATACCATGCACACCCCCGAACCAAGGACATTCACGGTTCCGTAAACAGGATAATTAAACACAGAACCAGGATTCCCTGCAAAGTTTAGGGTAGTATTATCTATCGTAAGCTGGGCATGGGCTGGATTGGCCATTCCATCATAGCCTATGTGAAATTGATTGTGGACGGTAGCATCATGGTTGTATCCATTGTATTGTGGGATTCGGATAAATAGATGCCCATAAGAAGCTTGGTTATTAATTTTCAAGATGCTAAGCGGAGCATCAGTGTAATATATGTCAACCAAAACGCAGTCATTGATATAAACATTCCCACGGTTTTGCAGCCAACCTATCCTGGCTGAAACGTTAGTGGATCCGGTATAGGGATTCAGCGAGAGGAATTCTACTATTGCTGCTGATTTAACAATCATAGCTTTAATATTGAATGACGCAGCAGAAAGGTTTGGTCCTTTGAATTTTGCCCTGCTGTCATCTGTGATGTCGATATTATAATTTACAATAAACTTACTGGTGCCTGAACCATTTTCATCCACCTGGATATGAACAATGTTTATGGGGCTGTTACAGGTGGCACGGTTAGTTCGCAGGACGCTGCCGTCACCGAGAGTAAGGGTGGCTCCATCCATAATTTCCACCGTGTCGCTTACATAGACAGTTACTCCTTCTCCAATCTTTAATCTGGCACCAGGGTGAATGCGGATTCCATTATAGAAGAGGGGATAGTTTGCAGTAAGGATTGTGTCACCCTCTGTCCAAAAGACATCAAGAATAGGCTTATCTCCCAAGAATATTTCCCCCATTTCGATATCAATATTCTCAAATTGAGATGTTGTCCAGGGGCCGGAACCTGTCCCTCTAATAAGGGTAACTGTGTAACTGGGATGCTTTAAAAGGTTATGAAATACTCCTTGGTAAACTGGAAAGGGAGGGAATTCATCGTAGGTTGCCTCTGTTTCTATGGCAGTTTTTCCGTAGGCATTTGCGTAGATGAAAGCGGTGGGGACGTCCGTTGGGTTGGCGTTTACAGTAAAGCTTGGCTGGATTTCGTATTTTACCACATTGTCTTTGCCCTTTTGAAATTTACTGTAGCCAAGAGGGGGATTAACGGATTCTTTCTCATGGTAAGGTTCTCCAAATGGCCCCACACTTGAGACGACGGGCATAAACTCTCTATAAGAAGTTATACTGCCATGCTCATCTCCAAACAACAAATTTAGGCATCCCATGTCAGTTAGATAGGGCGTGATTCCACCCCATGATCTTTGGGTAACACATTCTTGGTCAAAGCTGTCGTGAGTTACCACAGTATACATATAGTTAGTCGTAACATAGGAGATTCCGATCCTTTCGTTGGGAGCCATTGCTTCTTGTGCTGGATAATAGGCTGGTTGTGGGGCAAAATTGTTTATTGTTGCGATAACAGACCTGTTTAGGTCTGCCCTTTCCAGCAAAGCTGCATGATTACTAAAATATGTGTAATGATTTTCCTGCAAATCTAAAATCACAGGATCTTCAAATTGCAGCGGGTCAAAATGAAGAGAGCCTGCGAAACCATTAAACTCATACTTCTTAACGTAATAATCAATACTGGAATCACGGAAAAAGTATATACCTTTATACCTATCTGTGAGTGTTGTGCCCTTATATCCCATTGTTTGGAGATTTTCAAACACAATTTTCTCCATTTCGTAGTTCAGATTAGGCCGTGAATACTGAGATAGGTAATCATACCGTGGCTCAATATCATCGATATTTTCATAATTATCATCTATCGCACCGGTAAAATATATATGACCGGAGTTATCTACCAAAGGTGCCGTCCAACAGTTATTAAACTGCGGTGGGTCAATATTTATGTATCTGGCCAGTAACAAGGGATCAATCTCAAACATTTTGTTTTCTTTACTAACCAGGTAAAGACGCCTCTCGTCCTCATCTGCGGTATCGAACGTTAAGGGTGCAATAAAATGATCGTCATCTAACATATCTGTTATCAGTGGTATCGTTTCGAGCAGTTCACCATTAATAGCATTTATCACAAACAGCGAATGCAGCCCCACAACATAAAGAGTATTTCCGATAAGAGTGGGGGTTGCCATGTATTCCAGCCTATAACCATTTGTAACAAAATCTCTTTCCGCCGACCTTAGGTTAATAGTCCAATTACATACTGCACTTTCTTCCACAAAATCTGATCCTATGGATAGAAGTGTTCCGCTTTTATTTAGCAGAATTATCCGGTTGTGATGCGGTGAATTGTATTTATACAAAACGGGGCTTGCCCAAAAGCCGGACGCTCCACCTATACGTTGCTGTGCCTCAACTGCTGAAAAATTGGTTTGGATGTTTGTGATATCCACAGGATTATAACTTGATATACAATCCTCCGCCAAACCCAGATTATCCTGCTGCATATATACATGCGTCCTGTTTTCTATACGCCATTCGGTAGTGCTATTAAATACTGTAAACCTTAATACTACAGCCACTTTCCCCAAAGGTGTAGATGGGGTATCAGCGTAAATATAATTGTCCAAACCGAAGGTGGCGGCAAAAAAGCTTTGCTCATCTGCTTCGTTTACTGCAATAACGTTACGGATGCGGTCTGGCCATAAAAACTGCGCAGTTGCATCTGGGGTTGGTCCATCGAAGCGATAAGAGTGGCTGCTATCACGGTAAACATCACTATTGTCCAAAACGATTTCATGGATTCTCCTAAGACTTACTATCGTTTTACAGAAAATGTGTTCCTTGATAAAATTGGTAGATCGGTTCAGCAAGAAACAACGAGCAAGTAAAGACATTGAAACAGGTGTGGGAATTAAGTAAAGATTCCTCACACTCATCTAAAAACCAGTTACTATTAAGTAGCTGAGCTTGGTATCAGACAATCTATATCTTTATAATGTGGACTAAATTAGGAGACAAGGCAATAAAACAATTACTCTGCTTAGCTGTCAATAAGTTTTTTTTCTTACTCTCAATTAGGAAACGTAAATAGTTTAATTCGGCCTAAGCCGCTATAAACATCTTGCCCGCCCAACTTCCTTTACCAGAGTTAGTAAACAGCCAAATATATATCGTCTAAGCAAATCTACCATTTTCATATTGATTTTCTGCTTGTAAACCACAATGCTTGTTAAGTCAATTGAGTAACGGATTGGACAAATTAAACGGACTAACATAGATTTTTTACTAATAATGAGGGACATAGGCCATTTGAAAGTAGTGTTACGTTTATGGACACTGATCCGATTTAATTACCTTCCAAACAGAATTATTATTACCTCTTATCCGTTTTAATCTGTAAAAAATCCGTCCAATCCGTGTTACCATTCTTTTTGGTGAATATGCTTGCTTAGCCATACATTGACAAGAATTCCTGCTAAATAATTCTGGCTCTATGATAGATAAGCAAACTAACCAAGAAAAGGATTTGCATAGCAGCATAAAATTTTTAAAGGGTGTGGGAGAAAACCGTGCTCGTTTATTGGGAAAATTAGGCATTGTCAGTATCCTGGATTTAATGGAGTTTTTTCCCAAGGCTTATATAAGTCGCAAGCTTAATCCAGCTTTATTCGAGCTAAAACCAGGTGATATCCTGGCTTTTACCGCACAGATATCGTGGGTGGATATCCGCAATTCCGCCAAAGGTAAACCGATTTTGAACGTGGGGGTAAACGATAGTAAAGTGGGTTTAATCTGTTCCTGGTTCAGCTTTCCCGCTGTTTATGAAAAGTTATTTACACCCGGACGTCTTATTTGGTTAAGTGGGATGCTTACGGAATACAATGGCCAATTGCAACTTATTCATCCCGAGTTTGAATTGCTGGATGATGAAAGCGAAGTGGAAGATGATTTCTGGAAAATGCGGGAAGTATTGCCCGTTTATCCGCTAACCGAGGGTATTACGCAAAAACTGATGCGTCGATTGGTTTACAATGCCTTTTCCCTGTATTCGGCATTTATAGAAGAAAAACTGCCTGATACTCTGCTACATAAATACAGTTTTTTAGACCGTAAAACCGCCTTACAAAAGATGCATTTCGCCCTGAATACGAAAGAAGTAGAAAAGAATCGTCGCCGTTTTGTCTATGAAGAGTTTTTTTACTCTCAATTACTGTGGGCCAGGCATAAAGCTTTTCACAGCAAAGTGAACCATGGAATTGATTTTATTAACAAAAAGCAGCTTACGTCTGCTCTTTATAAAAAGCTGCCTTTCCAGCTTACGGCCGGCCAGAAAAAAGCATTAAGAGAGTTATTTGCAGATATGTGCAGTGCAAAGCAGATGAGCCGTTTAATCCAAGGCGATGTGGGCTGCGGAAAGACCGTGGTAGCTCTGTTTTGCATGCTGCTTGTAGTAGAAAATGGCTATCAGGCAGTCATTATGGCTCCCACCGAGATTTTGGCCGAACAGCATTTTGAAACTATAACCAAGTTATTGGATGGTTTTGATACTACGGTCGTGTTGCTGAAAGGCGGAGTTTATAAGGGAAAAAATCAGATTAAAGATGACATAGCCAATTGTAATGCTCAGATTGTAATTGGAACCCATGCCCTGCTCCAAAAAGATATCAGTTTTGGCAAATTGGGTTTTGTGTGCATAGATGAACAGCATCGCTTCGGGGTGGAACAGCGTGCCCGCTTGGCCAGAATGGCTTTGCATCCGGATTTATTGTATCTTTCTGCCACACCTATCCCCCGTTCATTGGCCATGACAGTGTACGGAGATTTGGATTTTAGCATAATTGGCGACCTTCCTCCAACCCGAAAACCTGTTTTAACATTTATCCGCTCTTCCACAAAGATAGAACTGGTTTATTCTGAAGTGCGCAAGGAACTTCTTGCCGGAAAACAGGTTTACATTGTTTGTCCTTTGGTGGAAGAGAGTGATAAAATCGCTTTATTGGATGCTACAAACCTTTTCAATTTCATCACCAAGAAAGTATTTCCAGAATATACTACAGCCCTCTTACATGGCCGCATGACCTCCAAGGAAAAAGACCAGATTATGCACAGCTTTAAAGCAGGAGAAATAAAGATACTTGTCTCTACGACTGTAATTGAAGTAGGAGTGGATGTTCCCAATGCCAGCATAATGATAGTAGAGCACGCTGAACGTTTTGGCCTTGCTCAGTTACACCAGTTGCGTGGCAGAGTAGGCCGGGGTAGTGCGCAATCATTTTGTTATCTGATCGAACATCAGCCACTTAACAAGGTTGCCAGAGAACGGCTTTCTACAATGGCTCGAACCACAGATGGCTTTGTGATAGCAGAAAAAGACCTGGTACTACGTGGTCCCGGTGAGTTCTTTGGTTTTGAACAATCCGGTATGCCCCAATTCCGTTTTGCTAACATAGTGCGAGATCAGGATATCTTGTTGTTGGCACGCACTGATGCCTGTAAATTAATCGCAGAAGACAGCAGTTTTGAGCTTCCTGAAAATAAACTTATAAAAAAGCTTTACAACCAGCAATACGCTAATAAAGAAGAACTTATCCTATATTAATGTCCTTACCCTGCAAAAAAGGGTTTGACGAAATGAACCCCTTCACATTATATGCAAAAAAAGATCCTTGAGGTAGATATGAAAAAGCTGAGTGTCCTTATTCCGCTGATTATTCTTGTTGGCCTGTTATCGGCCATCAGTTTCGATTCAGACCTATTTTATTCCAAAACTATTATAAGCTGTTTTAATAAAACTGCTGTGCCCAACATTGATGGCAAAGTCAATTTTACACTCGACAATGGAGTAGTAAAAACAGGATTTGCCAGCTTTGATGCTCTCGCACAGCAATATCGCATTGTAGGCATGAAGCAGATGCACCCTTATGTTAAGGTTCCCGATTGGAACGATAATGGCATTTATCTGCAAAATCACTACCGTCTGTTTCTGGAAAGTGATGATAATATGGATGCGGCTGTAGCTTCTCTGGCCAAAGATAGTAACCTGATTTATGCCGAATTTGAAGGCATCAACAGAGCGAAATTTGTGCCAAACGACCCTATGTTAGCTCAACAGTATGCCCATGCAGCCGTTCGCAGTTTTGATGCCTGGGATTACACTATGGGAAGCCATGACATACTTGTGGCGATCACCGATTCTGGCGTAAAATGGAACCATCCCGACCTAAGAGCAAATATTTGGGTAAATCCTGCCGAAAGCCCAGGAATGACAATTAATTGGGATGCTGGAACCATCAGTGGTGGAAATGGCACGGATGCAGGTGAAGGTGGAAATAAGATAGATGATCTGGTTGGCTGGGACTTTTATGGAACAAACGGTGCAAACCCAGACAACAATCCCTATCAGGATTTTGCAGCTAACGATCATGGCACTCATGTTGCCGGTTGTGCGGCCGCAGTAGGTAATAACGGGATTGGGGTTATAGGAACCGCACCAAACGTTTCCATCCTAAGTTGCAAAGGCTCATCCAATACCTCGACTTCGCAGGGTATAGCTTTTGCCTATGATCAAATTAAATATGCCGCCGAAGTTGGTGCTCATATAATAAATGCAAGTTGGGGCAGCACTGGTAGCGGCACTTATCCAAATTCCATAGTTAACTATGCCACAGCCTTAGGCTCTTTAGTAGTTGCCGCGGCTGGTAACGAAAACACCGAACATAACGCCTCCTATCAAGATTATCCGGCAGATTGCACCAAAGCCATGTGTGTGGCAGCAACTGCCTTAGGTGATGTAAAGGCAAGTTTTTCAGATTATGGTGCTCCCATCGATATCTGTGCTCCCGGAGCAGGTATCCTTTCCACAGTTATAGGTGGCAATGGCTATGATGCTTATGATGGCACTTCCATGGCCAGTCCTGTTGCTGCCGGTGTAGCCGCATTGGTAAAATCCATGCATCCAGATTTATCTCCTGAAAATTTGATGGCACGCCTGATGACAACAGCAGATAATATTGATACAATCAATCCTACTTATGCAACCAAGCTTGGAGCAGGCAGAATTAATGCCTACACTGCTACTATGTATGACAAAATTCCTTTTATGGTAATAGAAGACTACACCCTTACAGAAACTGCGGGTGATGGCGATGGAGTTGCCAATCCTGGTGAAGATGTGCAGCTCAAAATATCCTTAAGCAATCGCTTGGATCCTGTTTCAGGGCTTGGTTGGCTAACGGCAGAAAATGTAATAGTGAAGCTGCGTTGCAATTATCCCGGTGTAACCATTATAGATTCCATTGCCTCCTTTGGTACCATGTATGCTGGAACAACTCTGCTCAACAACTCTCAGCCATACAAATTCCGCACCATCAGTTCTCTTGCTTCCGAGCCGATTCCCTTTGAGTTTTTTGTAACTGCAAATCTTGATGCTGCCTATCCCTATAACAAAACCATTGCGCTCAGCATACCTTTGTCATTAGCCCAAGCTGGATGGCCTTACAACATAGGCGGAGCCATGAACACCTCCCCCATCGTGATAGACCTGGACAATGATGGCCAAAAGGAAACTATTTTTGCCGGTGCTGGTGGAGCCATTAATGCTGTGCGCAAAAATGGAACCACAAACTACCCCGGATTCCCTGTGCAAACTTCTTCTACAGTGATTGGTTCCATGGCTATGGCAAATTTGAATAGTGATAACAACAACGAATTTGTGGCCTGCTTGCAGAACAATAACATCATGTGTATCAACGACCTTGGCCAAACCAAATGGAGCGTTGCTGCCGGCGGAACTCTTCGTAACGGCCCAGTTATTGCTCGTCCCAATTCCAGCACTCCCAACAAAGCAATTGCCATAACTCAAAACGGCATCATAAGCGTTCTTAATGGAGACGGCACACCTTTCACCAATTTCCCTGCTTTTATCAGCGGTGCTTATCTTGGTTCTCCAGCCATTGGCGATTTGGATGGTGATGGCAATATGGAAGTGATTGTAGCAAGCCTTACAGGTGCTGTAAATGCTGTCAGCCTTATTACCGGCCAAAATATCAGCGGTTTTCCTGTAACCCTGACCGGTGGTGGCTCTCAGAACGCCGTAACTATTGCCAATCTGGATTCGGATACTCAGCCCGAAATCTTGATTGCATCCAGCAATGGAGGTTTTCTTTATGCACTTAACCATGATGGCAGTGTTCTGTTTCAAAAGAACATCGGTACCCAAATAAAAACCAGCCCTGTGGTTGCAGACGTAAATAACGACGCCACCAAAGAGATAATTGTAATTGCCAATAACGGTTCTGTTTATGTTATGACCCTTAATGGCACCAATCTGCCCAACACACCCATCTCCATTGAAACCGCAGTGGAATGCACCCCTGTGGTTGCACGTTTTGATGGCAGTAATAATGCCGGAATCATCTTCGGTGATGCAAATGGCAAATTGCACAGCGTTCGTATAGACGGAACTGAAAGCCCCAATTTCCCCATTAATCTGGGTGGAAACCTAAAAATCTCCGCTACCATTTCGGACATAGACGGCGATGGCGACATGGAGATTCTTATCCCAAATGAAACAAGTTTGCATATAACAGACATCAAACGCTCTGCCCAATCTGTGCCCTGGCCTTGTTATCTGGGTGGATGGGGACGCACCGGTAATTCTTATCAGGCAACACCCGTAACAGATGTAACTATTCCCGCCGTAGTAACCGGCTTAAACGGTGCCTATCCCAATCCCTTCAACCCCAGCACTACCATTAGCTTTAGCCTTCAACACTCTGGCTTGACCTCGGTGGAAGTCTATAATCAAAGAGGACAATTGGTAAAGACATTGGTAAATGATTCTATGGAAGCAGGCGAACACAAGCTTGTTTGGAATGGAATGGATAACCATGGAAATGCTGTTGCCAGCGGATTATATTACTACCGGATGAAATCCGGCAAGTTCAGCTCTACCAAGAAAATGGTGTTGATGAAATAGTAGTTGGTGGCCGAAGGACATGGAACAGTAGCTAGTGTCATGTCAAGCATAGGTAAGCCGATCTCCCGATCGGCTTGTGGTAATCAGGAGATTGCCACCCCAATACTNNGCCACTCCAATACTATTTGCGACATACTAAGTTTGACACAACACTAGTTAGTTAGTGAAAAGTGATCAGGTGTCAGGATCGTAAATGTTTCTGACACCTTTCTTTCTATTGCGAAGCTGTTAAGTTCAGGAGTCATTATCGCCATTTCATTTTGTCCAGAGCGATCTTACCGGTCGCCAGTTTAGAAAACTTAATCAAATCTGTCAATGTCCTTGCTCAAATTACGTTATTATTACGGAATCAATACGGACTTCATCCTTAATAATTCCGCATTAATACCGTAATTCAAGCAAGGAAGTTACGCAGATTGCGAGAACTCACTTGACGAATATAGCGAATTTTTTATAAATTACCCCATTATGAGTAATTATCAGATAAAGCTGAAAGAAGCCAGACGAAAGACCTGTAAAATAAGAATTTGCAGCAAACAGACTGTGGAACTTACTGTCCCCATTGGGACCTCGCAGCTACAGATTGAACAGGTTTTAAACCGCAACCAGCAAAGGATAGAGAAGATGCTGCAACAATTTGATCTGATTAATTTACCCCAAGCATACAAAGATGGCTCTTCAATCATGTATTTGGGTGAACCTCTTATCCTGCAATTTGTTGCAGGAGTGCCCTATGCTTGGAAACTTGATAAAAAACTGTTAATAAATGCCAAATACCAAGCCCGTCCAGAGGAAGTGCTTAAAAGTTTCTACAAAGCCAGAGCATTGCTTCTGCGTTTTAGATGCCTGGAGCTTGCCCAAAAGCATAGCTTTCAACCAAATAAAATCTCCCTGAGATGGGTTATCAGCAGATGGGGTTCGTGTTCCATACTTGGGAATATCAGCTTGAATGTCAAGCTGATAATGGCTCTACCGGAGATTGCAGATTATGTTATAATCCACGAACTGGCGCACTTAAAGCACCACAATCATTCTGCGGAATTTTGGTCTTTGGTGCAACAGTTGATGCCAGAATATGCTATGCATAGAACCTGGCTGAAGAAATATGGAAACACCTTGAACAGCCTCAGGTGAATCGACTCCAGGCGGACTTAGTTTTTTATTGACAGAAACCAATCTCTGCCAAGGGCTGAACCTAAACGAAAAAGAGGTGTTGCCTTGAAAAGAACTGTGTTTGTCCTTGCCGTGCTTTGGTGCGCAATGTCGCTTGCCGCCCAAACGCATAAAAGCCCAACCAGAGCCGTATTGTATTCTGCACTTATCCCCGGTGGCGGACAGATTTACAACGAAACCTATGTAAAAGCGGGAATTGTGATTGGAGTACAGGCATATTTTATCACCAACGCCATTTATCACGATGCCAAAGCCCAAGATTATAAAGACAAAGTGAATAGCACAACAGACGCCATGTTACTGCAAGAATATAGAGACAAACGCAAGGAAAATCAAGCACTGCGCACCAGCGATTTTTGGTGGATGGGGATCACAGCGGCTCTTTCTATGCTTGATGCTTATGTGGAGGCACATCTATTTGATTTTGAGGCTCAAAAAGATAAATTACACCTGCGCTTTGAGGGAGACACCATCCTGCTTGAAAAGAGGTTTTAATGCCTTTTCAAGCCTGCCATGATGTGTCGTATCCGCGGAGGCGGGAATCCAGACTTGGAAACAGCTCAGGCAGAGCGGCAGCTAGGACAGTCTATGACTCTTTAATTTATGTCATTCCTATGGGATTTTTAAGGGCTGGATTCCCGCCTCCGCGGGAACGACATGTAAGCTCCATGAAAGGCCTTATATCCTTGCTGCTTGTATTAGGCTGCTGTTTGCTGAGTGCGGAAACAGTTACAATCAAAGAGTTTGAGCATCAAATCTGGCAACTGACCAATCTGGAGAGGGCAAAATACCAGCTACAGCCCCTTGCCTATGATGAAGGACTGGCTGATCTGGCTCGGATTCACAGCCGAAATATGAGAAAAGGCAAATTCTTTGCACACAAAGACAAATCCGGGGATATGGTCGGCGACCGTAAGAACAAGTATTATCCGCAATTGATTGTCTCTTCAATTGGAGAGAATTTAGCCCGTTTCTCCAATTCTGCCAGAATCCATACTCCCGCAGAAATTGTGGAAGGATGGATGAATTCGCCTGAACACAAAAAGAACATCCTGGATAAGGATTGGACACATCTGGGAGTGGGAGTGGTGAATTATGCAGATGTCCTCTTTGCCACCCAAAATTTTGCTACGTCATTGGTTAAGCTGGAAACGCCTTTGCGAAAATCATACTCTCGGAAAAAACAGACTGAGTTACGATTCAAGTATATATCCCCTCGTGCGTCCACAGATTTAAACGCAGTTTTGATATTTCCCGATAAAAAATACAAATACTATGTTAATGAAAGCTACTTCTCCCTGGGAACTATGCCTGTTTCTCTGAACTGGGAAGATGAAGCGACCTTTAAGGTTGAATTGAATTTCCCGGCCGGAAAAGGTAAATACACTTTAGGTTTTGGCTTCAATGGCGCATATTTTGAAGAAGGAATTAAACTAAGGGTTAAATAACTATAAATCAGGAACCGAGATTCAGTTTCACCCAAACCGGGCAATGATCCGAACCCATTATATCCTGCCTGATTCCGGCAGCTTCAATTGTGTGCAAAGCTTCCTGATTCACCCAAAAATAGTCTATCCTCCAGCCGATGTTCCTGGGTCTGGCCATAGCTCGGTAACTCCACCAGGAATACTGTTTCTCGCTTTTATCAAAATGCCTGAAGGTGTCCACCCAGCCAGCAGAAGTTATCTTGTCCAACCAGGCTCGTTCAATGGGTAAAAATCCGCTTGTTTTCTCGTTTTCTTTGGGATTGGAAAGGTCTATCGGTTTGTGGGCAGTATTATAATCTCCTGCAACCAGCACGATCTTGCCCGTAGCTCGTTTTGCTTCCATAACTTCCAGACAGCGATCGTAGAAACGCAGTTTATAGCTCAGACGTTCATCGTTCTTCTGGCCGTTGGGGAAATAGATGTTGAATAAGCTGAATTTATCGTATTCTGCAATGTTTATCCTGCCTTCGGTGTCAAATTCTTCGACGCCAAACTCAGTAGAAAAACTTAAGGGAAGTATCTTACTAAGCAGCGCGGTGCCGGAATAACCCTTCCGCTGCGCATGCGACCAATAGAACAGGTAGTCTGCCAGTTCGGAGATTCCTTCCGGGATTTGATGATCTTGCAGTTTAGTTTCCTGCAATCCGATTATATCAGGCTGCTCTTGTTGGATAGTTTCGATAAACCCTTTATTTAAGACAGCTCGCAACCCATTTACATTCCAAGACCAGATGGTTAAAATCACGCATATACCCCTTAGAAGAGAACGCTTAGAGGGACAGAATCTTCCGCAAACCAGTCTTCATCGATTGTGGTTTTCCATATTACTTGTTTATCCAGCTTTGTTCCATAACCGCTTTTATCTATCCGTTTGGCTTTTTTGGGGAGATTGACAGTGGTGGTTAAATTCATATCCAAAAAGCTAAAGTATTCCATATCTTCTTCACTGCCTTCCATTTGCAAGTTAAATTGCCTTGCATCCATGGTCAGCAGCTTTCCCTTCCAGGTTTTTTTAATTGCCATACCTCTGTTGGGGTCAACACACAGAACGCTTCTAAGCCCCTTCAGGTCTTTGAAGGTAAAATCCAGATAGTAGATATAATTCATCTCTTCATCGCTGTGATCAGTTGCCGAGTCAAAACGGGTTACAACAACTCCCTCGGTATTATTGGCTCGTTCAGCTAATCCGGCCATTGCATTGTTCTGGCCCAAATCCAGACTATCCATACTATTGGCATCATAGCCCATAGCAATGTTTAAAGCTACTTTTACTGCTGCACGGCCGGAATTATTCTTATTCAGCCAAATTTCTTGCTCCATATCTATTTTGCATGCCGTCAGAGCGAGGAGAGAAAGCAAGACCAACAACCAGCCAAGGTTCTTTATTAGTAAGCGCATTTTATCTCCTTCCTTGGAACTTTTAAAGATATACTAATTGGTTATCCATTGCAGGCAAACCATTATCCCGCTTGACATATAGAGGGCACTAAATTTATGTGATTAGCTTATGAAAAATCGTGGAATATGGTCAAGCCTGCTGCTTTTACTTCAAATTCTGGTGTTACTACCGGTTAAAGCGCAAAATAATGCGCAGAGCACTGCTTTGCCAGATTCTTTGTTCCCAGCCTTACCAGATAGCTTGTCCTTCCAAAAGACCAAACAGGATTCACTGTTCTATACTGCAGATAGTATTTATTTTCAATACGATACAGAACTAATTAAGCTGTATGGACTACCGCAGATTAACTATCAGAATGCGGAAATTATTGCTGACTCCCTAATTATAGACCTAAAAAAAGAAAGAGCTTACAGTTATGGGCCTACGCGCATGCGAGACGGAGATCAATTGTTGCTGGGTTCCAATGTCCGTTATGATGTAGATACGCAAACAGGCATGCTTGATAACGGAAACAGCATGATGGAAAAAGGCTATTACAGCGGCCGTGAACTGCGCAAATGGAATGATAACGTTTACGATATTGATAATGGCACTTTCACCAATTGCGACTTGGAAGAGCCCTCATTCTGGTTTGGATCAAAACAATTGCGCATATATCGTGGAGATAAAATTGTCGGTAAACCGGTAATAGCTTATGTAAATCACTTCCCGGTGTTTTACTTTCCTTTTATCAGCATCCCCATTCGCAAGGGTAGATATCCGGGCTTACTGATTCCCGAACCGGGCTATAACAATGTGGATGGCAAATACTTACGTGATATTTCCTGGTATTATCCTTACAAGGACTATGCCGATCTTACCATTGGTTTTGATCTGATGGAGAAAACCGGCTGGAATGCAAAGCTTAACACGCAATATGTTAAGCGTTATGCTTTCACCGGTAATTTGAATGCTTCGTTCCAACATGGCATTTACAGTTATGGCAGGAATGACGATTGGTCTGTGCAAGGAAGGCATCATCATGATCTACCCGAGAAGTCTTCTCTGGATGCCAATATTAATTACATAAGCAACAAACGCATCTGGGAAGGCAGCGACGACATAGATCAAAGCTTGGCGCAACGCCTTACCAGCAGCATTTCTTATGCCAAGCCGATGGGTTCATCATATTTGAATGCCGGCAGCTATTTTACTCAGGATTTGGTGAATGATACTGCTTCTCTAAGTTTGCCAAGTGCCTCCTTTAGTTTATCTTCGCGTCCAGTTTCCGAGCTGTTATCGCTGCCTTCGGACTCTTGGCTAAGCAACCTCAGTTATCGCTATTCCACCTACCTTGAACACACAGGATACATCAGAGAGAAAAACTACAGCTTTTCGGACTTGATCTGGAACAATTCAAGTGATCCTGCAGACAGCACAGGAATAACAATGCTCAATGAGCACCATCTGGGAATGAAACATCTGCTGGGAGCTTCATACAACTACAAACTGTTGGGTTGGCTGAATATGGGACAAAGCTTTGATTTTAGCGAGGCCTGGATGGATAGAGACAAAAAGGATAAAAAACCAGCCAGGGGCAGCGATTACTCTGCCTCCATGCATGCAAGTTTTAATCTATATGGAATACGCAACTTTCAAAACTTCCCCATTACTTCCATGCGCCACATTGCCAGCCCAAGTGTAAGCCTTACCTATCAACCAGATAACCGCAGGAATGCAGATTTATACAACTTTGGCAGCATTGGAGTTCGCAGTTCGGACAAGGCTGCAAATATGAATTTTAGCATAGATAACAAGTGGCAGCTTAAGTATGGTAAGGCTTCCAATGAAAAAAGGTTAAACGAATTTCTAACCTGGCGGAGCAGTATTTCTGCAGGACTTTATAAAAAGCATCATCCCATGTCAAATATATCTCATACTTTTGCTTTAAAACCCGAAGGTGTTTCTTTGGGAGATTTAAAAATCAACCATGGCAGGTATAAGCTCGGTGCCATCAAACTTGCTTATGCCTCTCAATTCAGCTTTGTGCAAAACCCCTATGAAGTGCAGTTTAATTCAATGAGTTTAAAAAACCAATACTTTGCGCAAAGCATTGCTATCAGTGGTTCTGCGCCTTACGAAAAATACTATACCGCCCCTAAGAATATGAGGTTTGACAGTTTTGGACGCAACGACACAATAAACGTTGTTATGGACATGGTAAGGGAGAGTGCCAGCGATAACAATTGGAGCATATCCCTTACGCACGATCTGTATGCTTCAAAAGATATTTTCCAGGCTGAAAGTAATAATTTGCGGATGTCTTTTTCCGGCAAGATAACCAGCAATTGGAGTATTATTTACAGCAATTATTACAATCTTAAAACCAAAGATATGATCTCACAGGGGTTTTCCATCTCGCGGGATTTACATTGTTGGAAAATGGACATTGCCATAACCCACCGCAACGAATATTGGGATTATCGCATTGTCCTATTTAACAAGCTGTTGCCCGATGCTTTAAGGTTTCAGACACGTGATAGCAAAAAATACTAAACGAGCCGTTTTTTTGGATAGGGACGGAGTGCTTAGCCCGGATGAATTTGGATATATAAGTAATCCAGAGCTTTATCATTTGTACCCCTGGACTGGTGAAGCACTGCGAATCTTAAAAAAACTTGGCTTTCTGCTGTTTGTAGTAACGAACCAGTCTGGAATTGCCCGGGGCTATTTTAAAGTGGAAGATTTAGAGAGAGTTCTATCTCACATGAAAAGCCTGATAAATGCAGAGGGAGTAACTTTGGACGGGGTTTTTTACTCTCCCTATTTCAAAACTGGCATTATTCCTCCTTATAATGTAGAGCATGAAGACCGTAAGCCTGGAATTGGAATGTTTAAGCAAGCCAAGGTTATGCATCACTTTCAGGCACAACAGTCCTGGATGATTGGTGACCGCAGCACAGATATTCTCTTTGGGCAAAATGCGGGACTAAAAACTATGCTTTTGCTTACCGGCAATGGCACAAAAGAGCTGCTGGATGGCTTTACTGAATCCCAGTCACAACCAAACTTCATTTGTGAGAATCTATTAACCGCTTCCAGGTTAATAGAAAGGTTTGAGCTATGAAGCCAAGGGCAATTTACAGCGTTGAAAAGTTTCTGTCTTTTTCGGATGAAAAACAGATTTTGGCAATAGATAAACTCATCTCTGCCTTGGAACAAAACATTGCCAACGACGCTGAAAGGCAGCGTTTGATAGAACACATCTTGTTACTATGTAATAACATAACGTATCCTGTACCGCAAAAACTACAGGATTTGTTAAAGGAACTGCACCCTACTTTAAGCCCTCATCAAGTTTTGAACAAGCTTAATTTTTACAGCGAGGCAGCTATGCGCAAGGATAGTCAGATTCCTATCCGAACTGGAGACGGCAGCCTTAGTTTCAATCCGGTTTTACGTGCCAAAGCAGCTCAAATAACTCTTATCTGCGATAATCTACGCTCGGTGTTTAATATTGGCTCAGTGTTCAGAACTGCCGAATGCTTGGGGATTGGGCAAATTCTATTATGTGGTATCTGCCCCACTCCCATACACAGTAACATGGCCAAAACCGCAATGGGGACTGAAGCAATTGTCTCATGGCAATACTTCAAAACGACTATTGACGCAATCCAACATTGCCGTTTAATTGGCTTTTATATCTATGCTCAGGAAACGGCAAAAGATGCTGTTTCTGTGTTTGATACACACGCTAAGCTTCCTCTGGCCATTGTGATAGGCAATGAGAGCCTGGGAATTGATCCTGAAGCACTAAAGTTATGTGATGAAATTATCTGCTTACCCCAATTGGGCTGGAAGAATTCTCTGAATGTGGGCGTGGCAACTGCTGTTACCCTTTATCAATTAATCTTTGGAGCTGTCCATGAATAACAACGATTACTTCAAGAAACTTAGCCTTGCGATAGAGAATAATATTGCGCTCTGGCAAGCAACAGTGATTGAGTGCGATGGTTCTACGCCGGCAAAAACCGGTATGAAACTCGCAGTCTTGCTGAACGAAGCACCTTTTGGCAATCTTGGTGGAGGAGAAATGGAGCACCGGGTGATAGATTTAATCAGAACCGAAAAGCCAGTTGGCAGCAAAATATATAGTTTTGCCCTTGCACCGGGTGGAGCGACGGATGATATTCCGACTTCTATGATTTGTGGAGGCCAGGCAAAGGTGTTTATCGAAAGCCTGCATATCCCCCAAAAACTATTCATAATTGGGGCAGGACATTGTGGCAGGGCACTGGGACAACTTGCCAAACTTTGTGATTTTTACACCGTTCTTATAGATAATCGCGAGGAGATAATCAATTCTCTTACTCAAGAATGCTGCCATGAAGCAAAACTTCATGACTATACAGATATGGCTGAAGTGATAGATTTTTCTCCCGAAAACTATGTAGTCATCATGACACATGGCCATTTGCATGATAAAGCAGTTTTGGAGCAGTGTTTGCGCAAGCCATTGAAATACCTGGGCATGATAGGCAGCAAATCCAAAGTGGCGCAGACATTTGCAAACTTAACAGATAAAGGTTTTTCGGAAGCAGAGATCAAAGCTTGCCACGCTCCCATCGGAATTCCCATTGGTTCTCAAACACCCTATGAGATTGCCATTAGCATTATGGCTCAAATGATTCGACAAAAACAAGCAATTAAATAGGCTAATGATTCAATACATCATCAAAACTGCTATAACATTGATCATCATCATTGGTGCGAGTATAATCGCCAAGAAAAGCAGCCTAATTGGCGGAATTTTGGTTTCATTACCAATTGTGTCAGTTCTGGCCATGGTGTGGCTATGGGTGGATACTAAAAGCAAAGCGAAGGTCGCTCAGTTTTCCATTTCGGTTTTTTGGCTGGT
Organism: Cloacimonetes bacterium UBA6081; assembly: GCA_002428685.1. Classification (GTDB taxonomy): domain Bacteria; phylum Cloacimonadota; class Cloacimonadia; order Cloacimonadales; family Cloacimonadaceae; genus Cloacimonas. Next base: position 41,941 of record DIXL01000085.1, read on the forward strand.
GATCCCATCACTGGTGCTGTTTATCTGTTTGCCCTTGCTGCTAAAGAAACTGGATTTTGGCTGGGCAATGTTGATTTCCTGTGGACTTACTATCGTGGCATACTATTTAATGGTTATTCTTTTAGGCTGGTTCAACGTTAAGCTTTGACCGGTTATATTATCAGTATGTTTTTATCACGGCCAATTGAACTCCTTATGAATTAACCGGATTGAGAGGCGGAAGATAATCCCGCCCCAACAATAAGTGGTAGTATATTCTACATCAAAGTAGCAGATATTCCAGCCTGCAAAGCACGTAAGTTGGCTTCCACAATTTGCTCGCCCTTACGTTCAAAAATGCTTTTAATGGCTGTTTCCATTTCCTGTGCGCTAAAACCAAGGTATTTGATAGCAGCTCCCAAAACAACTATGTTCATAGATCTGCTTGCTTTTATGTCTTTGGCAATGGCATCGGCATCCAAGAGAACATGATTGTCAATTTTTCTAATTTCGTCATAGATGTCTTCTTCGGGAGGATAAACAGCGATGTTTTTGAAGGGATTGGAATTTGTGATAATCCAACCATCTTTCTTTAGGTATGGCAGATAACGCAATGCTTCCATAGGCTCTACGCTAAGAATCATATCTGCGCCACCCAAACTGATGAGATCACTCCAAATAGGCTCATCGGACAAACGCAGATGTGATTGAACATCTCCCCCACGTTGGCTCATGCCGTGAACTTCTGCTTGTTTCAAATTCATGCCTCGATTGAGAGCTGCAGTCCCAATGATGGTGGCAATAGTTAGAATACCTTGGCCACCAACACCTGCCAGTATTATATCCCTTTTCATGCTTGCACCTCCATCTTATTCTTGCGTTTTAGGATCTGAACACATTCACGGCGGGGTATTACGACAGAAACGCCTTTGTAGGCAATCTCTTCTTTGTAGATCTGGATCATCTCAGCATAGTTCTTTTTAAAGGGAACAAAACTACGAATATGCTCTTTTTCCACCCCCAAACCCAAACAGATACTTTCAAGTTTACCAAAGGCAGTATAATCCTGACCACCTGTCATTCCTGTAGTGGAATTATCCAGAATAACAATAACCACATTGGACTGATCAAAAATGCAATCCAACAAACCTGTCAAGCCAGAATGACTGAAAGTACTGTCCCCAATAACAGCTATTGCAGGATACAGCCCACTGTCTGCTGCGCCTTTGGCCATGGTAATTGAAGCACCCATATCCACGCAACTGTTGATGGCGTTGTATGGAGGCATAAAGCCAAGTGAGTAACAACCTATATCGCTGAACACGTGGCCACGTCCATATTCTTTAATGGCCTCATTTAGGGCTAAATAGCTATCAGAATGCGGGCAGCCTACACAAAGTGCTGGAGGTCGTCCAGCCACAATAACTGGAACCTCACTGCCATAAGTATCCGGCATATTTACAGCTTGCGTAACTTTATTCGGATTTAGTTCTCCTGCCCTGGGAATTGTCCCGTCCAAACGACCATGTATTGGTTTGGAACCCTTGAAAGACAGCCCTTTTAGCTGATCTTCTACAAAAGGCATGCCTTCTTCCAGTATCAGTAAACTATCGCATGCATCGTAAATACCGCGGATTTGCTCAATTGGCAGAGGGTATTGACAAATCTTAATTACTGGATATGGAATCTCTTTGCCTTGAAAGACTTCGTTCAGGTAATTGTAAGCTAAGCCTGTGCAAATGATGCCTTTTGTATGGTCTTTGGCAGTTAAGTTGAAGCTGTTAAAGGGGGTATTTGCTGATTCTGCCACAAAGTCTGCTTGAATATCAATCAGATGTTGATACTTTTTACGGGCAATGGCAGGCAATAACATAAACTGAAAGAGATCATCAGGTTTTTTTAAAGGATTTTGGGGGAAAGGCTTGCGACGGATAACTCCGGCCCGGGAATGCGCAAGACGGGTTGTTAGACGTAGCATAACTGGAACATGATACTTTTCCGATAGCTCAAAACCATAAAAAGCCATGTCATAACATTCCTGCTGATTTGATGGTTCCAAAATTGGAATCATTGCGAACTTTCCATAAAAGCGGGAATCCTGTTCGTTTTGTGAACTATGCATGCTGGGGTCATCGGCAACTGTTACAATCAGCCCTCCATTCGCGCCAGTAAAGGCAGAATTCATAAAGGGATCGGCTGCCACGTTTAGCCCCACATGTTTCATTATAGCCATAGTTCTCTTTCCTGCATAACTCATACCTATGGCAGATTCCATTGCGGTTTTTTCGTTGGAACTCCAAGTTCGGTGGATTCCTTCCGCCTGTTTAACACGTTGGGCATACTCCATAATCTCGGTGGAAGGTGTTCCGGGATAGGCATAAAATCCTGAGATTCCTGCATCCAGAGCTCCCTGAGCCAAGGCTTCATCGCCAAGTAGCATCATTGCATCCATCAAGTGTCTCCTTATCGTTTATTTGATTATAAATCTGTATTTATAAGCCTAACAGGCTATTTTGGCATCGCTGAACTCAATTTTATTAGTTAGTCTCTTTCGTCAAGTCGAAATCGGCAGATAGGAATTAATAAAAGTCTTCGGAAATTCGCCATTGCCAGTTTCCCAAGGCTGTTCCAGGGATATTCATGCGGGCACTATCGTCCAAACCATAAATATCTTGAAAGGGGATAATTACCTTTTCACATCCGGAATCTAAAGCGATATTCTGCATTATTAAATGAATTTTGTCCTCTGCCGGTAAACCATGACAATCTCGTAAACGATTGTAATGACAGTAAGCCTGCAGATTGCGCAAACTGGATGAATCTGAAGCGAGAGATTTGAACCAACCCTTTAAGGTAGAATTATCGTGAGTTCCAGTGTAAAGCCAGCGATCGGCAGGATAATCACGCACCTTAGGGACGCTTTCTTCGAAGCAGAATTGAAGTATAATCATTCCTGGAAACCCAAAACTATCACGGATATTGCAAACCTTTTCATTGAGGATCCCAAGGTCTTCTGCTAAAAAGTGCTCACTTCCAAATTGTTCGCATATAATGCTAAAGAACTCATGGGGAGAAGCATCTACCCAGCTACCATTTAGAGCATCCTTCGGGATAACTGGAGTTCCATCGGCAGCGAAATCACTATTAACTTGCCAGTAATTTACGTAACCGATAAAATGATCAAGCCTTAAGATATCCAGATAACTAAGTGCCTGGCCAATGCGCTTTGTAAAAAGTTGGAATCCATCAGCTTGCATGGCAGACCAGTTATAGATAGGATTACCCCACATCTGGCCATTAGAAGAAAAGGCATCTGGAGGAACACCCGCTAAATGAAGCCTTTGCCCGTTTACATCCAAGTCAAAATATTCTGGATGTGCCCAAACCTCTGCACTTTCGTAAGATAAGTAAAGAGGCATATCTCCAACAAGGGTTAACCCAAGCAGTTTGAGCTGGCTTTTTAGTAAATTGACCTGTTCATTGGCAATAGCCTGACACGCAGCCTGATGGTTAATGTAGGGACGGAATTGCTTTTCCAGATTATAGAATAATTTCTCAGAAAAATGGCGGTGTTCTGGTTGCCAATTGAACCAGGCACTGTCCCCATAAATTTTGTATAATGCCATAAAAGCAAGGTATGGTTTTAATTGATAGGAATTCTGTTCAATATAAGCTTGAACATCATTCTGAATTAACCAATTGGCACTAGCTTGCGTTAGAAGGACATCTTTGGTTTTATATACTAATTCATAATATACTGTATCTCCAGAGGGCAACATTGCTTCTTGCAAACTCTGCTGGTTTATCAAGCCCTGCTGATATAGTAATTCCGGACTGATTAAATATGGATTGAAAGCAAAGGCAGATAAAGGATTATAAGGGGAGTTCCCATAACCGCAATGATTTATAGGTAGAATTTGCCATATCTTATGCCCTTTGGATATTAGATACTTGGCAAAAGCCAGGGCAGAGGGGCCAAAATCTCCAATCCCAAATTTGGTTGGTAATGAACTGATGTGGAGCAGAATACCAGTATTTCGCATCAGCTTTTTAAAATCCTAAGTAAACAGTTTGAAAGCAGTATGCTTGGTTCTGCCACGCTAAGCTTGAAATTGGCATCTGTTTCTAAAAGAATGCCAAATATGGTTTCCAGGGATTCAGGCTTACTATTGCGGGAAAACTCCATATATTCCTTCCTTTGATAAGGATAGACTTCTGCCAGGTGTTTAGAATTGATTTCGGACTCAGATATATGAGCTCTCCTGAGCAGAATGATTTTCCAAAGACTCAGGTAAAATCTGAAAATTTGGGATAAAACTTGTAAGGGTTCCCAATCAGCAGAAACCATATTATCCATAGCCTCGAGTGCAGCCTTGGTTTGCATTCTGCCTAAAGCGCGGTAAAAATCTATCAAGGTTCCACTTCGGGTTGTGCCCAGGCTTTTCAGCACATCTTTATCGCTAATAGTGGATTTCTCTTGGGTAAGTAAGTCTAATTTAGCCAGTTCGTTGGCAGCATTGTAGTAATCAAGCTCTATCCGATTTAAAAATTCTTCCATGGCTTTGGGTGTCATGGTTTTGTTGATATTCTTTAAAGCCTTATTCAACCAACAGCGAATTGCTCCTCCAAAACGGGGAGGATCACAGGGAATAGTGGTGGCCATTGCTTTAATTTTTTTCCATGGCCCCAGATGTGCATCGATTTTCTCTGCTATGATAGCCAGGCTTTGAATTTCTGAAGGAGAATCAAAGTATGAACCAAGAACTTCAAGTTCTTTCTTGTCAAGCTTTTCAGCATTGCGGATGACGATTAGTTTGGAAGAGGAAAAAATGGAGAAGGTATCAAGTTGTTCACTCAATTCACTGCTTTTCACTTCATCCCCGTAAACAATGAAAGTGTCTACCTTGTCTTGCCTTTTAAGCTTAAGGCGAATTATGTCAAGAGCAGTATCTGCCAGGTACGTATCCATGCCTAACAAAAGAAACGAACTTCCTAAAGTAACGTCTGCCTGAGTGAAATCCAGAGCTGAAGTAAAAGTCTCGCTCATAACCCCAAACTAAGTAAAAGAATAGAAATTAAACCAATTATCCAACAGTAATAGGCAAAGTATTTAAGTCGGTTACTCTCTATCATCCTGATTAAAAAAGCGATAATTAGATAACCAACCACAAAAGAACTAATAAAACCCGCCAGATAGCTTTGCATCTGGCCAACTTCAAAATTGACCAAAGCTTTAAACTCACTGATGTTGGCTGCTATTATTGCAGGAATACTGAGCAGAAATGAATACTGTGCAGCATCTTTACGCTTTATGCCCATTGCCAGAGATGATGAGATTGTGGTTCCACTTCGTGATATTCCAGGTAAAATTGCCATGCCCTGGCACAAACCTATCGTTATTGCCCTTAAGAAGCCCATATTGGAGGCTGGTATATCACCTTCCCTAAAAAAGTCCGAAACGAATATTATGATACCGGTTACCAAAAGAAGCGAGGCCACAAACATCGGCATCTGGTAGATATCCCTGAAGGCATCTCCAAAAAAGTAATAGTAAACTCCCGTAAAAAGAGTTGAGATGACCAGATATACTATTAAATTTCTGTTCTTGCGGTGAATTTCCCTATTTACGGTGTTCTTCCAACTGAATAGCGATTTAATAAGCTCCCAGATGGTTTTATGAAAATATAACAGGACTGCAAAAAGAGTCCCTAAATGTAAAATCACTTCAAAAAGTATATTTTCAGATTCACCCCAACCCAGAAAATGCTGCAATAATACAAGATGTCCAGAACTACTAACCGGGATGAATTCCGTTAAACCTTGAATAATGCCCATAAAGATAGATTCAAATATGTTCATATATAATCTCCTACAAAATCTCGGGGACGTTATAATGGCCGATTTCCGTAAGGGGAACAAGAGTGAAACCGGCAGCTTTCAATTTGCTAATAAATAGCTTCAGATATCTAAGTTTTTCTTCAGAGTGACAATGCGTTATGGCAATAATGCTATTTTTGGTAGATGATAGATCTATTATTTGGCTCAGTTTTTTATCCATTGTGGAGCTGGTTATATTTGGCGAATCCAAAAACAAATCATTGCGGAACGCACGAACATGTGCCTTCTGAGCAACTGAATATGCAACAGAGACATTGGAAGTCCGGCTGTCCAAAAAGAATTTATTGTGTTTCTTTAGTGTAGTCATCACGGCTCGCATAACATCATCATCTGTAGTTGCTAATGAACCCATATGATTATTGATTCCCTCACAATCGGGTAACTGATGAATGAAACGGGTAAGGATTTTATCAATCTGAGCTGAACTGTATTGCGTAAAAATGGCATTCTTACCCGGATTGACATTAGGATATCCAATGGGTTCCATTGGCGTATGTATAATGGTAGTTCGTCCTTGTGCTGCTGCTTTTTGCATAGTATGTACACTATTGGGTTCATCCGGAAATATGGCAAAGCAGACTTCTTTATCTAAGGATAAGAAACCATCCAATAAACTTCCGTCAATTGCTCCAAAATCATCAACTACAATTGCGATATAGCGATGTTTCGTCTTTGATTCAAATAGCTTACTGTCGTAGTATAGATTTATTAAATACTTTGTATTGCTTTCTTTTGATGCGAAAGTCAGGCTTTGCTTTCCAGAGCTATCCGTGCCTCGCAACAGTTTTCCACCGTTTCTTTCCAAGTCCCCCTTAAATATCATATTAGCGTAAGTTAGATCCATAATTGATTTATTTATGGGAACGCTATAAGTGATCAGTTCAGCACTTTTTCGCCTTTTATAAAAGGATTTTGGTATATCAAGCTTATCCAGGACAGAGATAATTGCTGCATCCATCGTAAGCATATCTTGCTTTTCAGGTTCGTTTTTTGCTTCAGAAGAATTATTGCTCTTGTTTTGTTTCGTAGCTTCTTCTAGCTTTGCTTTGGTGCTTTTCTTGTGTTTGGCAGATTTATTTGGGTCCGATATCGCATTCTCAGTATTCTGTATCGAGTTCTCTGGTAAGGGATCTTTGATAAGAAACCAAAGTAGTCCAGAGCAGCATAGCCCGATGATAACGAAGACGATCATATCGTTTCTTTTCTTGCAGTGCTTAATCTTTCGTGGCTTTTTATTGCGCTGCTTGGGCATGATGACTTCTCATTATTTTATCTAAAGGGATGAATCTATTCGCCAGCCAATTAAATACGTAGATAATGGGATAAAACAACAGATTCGATATTACGAAGGCAAGCAGGCAAACAAACAGATTGACAAATATATCGTCAACATGCTTAAAAGAATAAAGTTGCAGTCTGATGTCTATATGCCAGAAATCATTAATAATGCTTATGGCAGGATCATAAACCAATTGAATTAGTAATTGATAAAAACGCGTAGCGGCAATAGCGATCAATACCCACACTAAACCATATCTTAGTAGTAACAATTTATTCTTACGATTCCAAGCTTTTATGGCTTGGAATGCACGTTTACGACCATAATTTCGCTTATGATAAGGTGCTAACATAACGCCATACATAAAACTGGACATGATAATTAAAGAAGTGTAGAGCTTAAAGAGTAGATGCATGGCCGTTTTTATGGTGCCATTGATACCATAGAAATAGGACAAAAAATTTGATACTGCATATATGATCAACGCAATTAATACCAATGCTATCACACTTATATTTAAGTCTATTATGCTGTCCAAATAATCTGTTTTTGATTCCTGATGGATCAAACGCATTTTAATCATTATAAAGAGAACAAAAGATAAGATTATCGAAAAAGCAAGCAAGGGGAAATAGTGAATCCGGAAACTAAGCAAACTGGTTGCAGCAGATAGTAAGCTGTCTGTCTCTATCAGATAAAACAGCGTGATAGGCGCAAGAAACACTTGTATGCCGGTGTATTCACCAAATAGTGGAAGCAATACCTGTCTTCTAATAGACTTCATATTCATTGGCAGCAGCCAACCCCGGACCTGGTTACTAAACAAAAACAATTAACCATATTAAAACCTGTATTTGGCTCCTATAAAGATATTTAGCTTTCTGGAAGGCTGTTCCGAAAAAATCCATTGTTTCTGATTAAGTAAATTTGCCAATTGGGCATAGATAGCAGAATTATCAATCCTGTATTCGGCTCCTATGTTTAGAATAATGGATTCGTTCAGATTTTTTCCATTGTGGTCTTTAGTGAAGTAGTTTTGTAAGAGATCCATGCTCAGCAACCAGTTTGATAGTGAATAGTTTAGACGAGTGTCTAATTTCAAAACGGGACGATATGGAACTCTTTGCATAGAATTGCGGCTAAGATAAGCAAGCTCAAAATCCATTCCCTGATGCATTACGAGTTCTCCCATTTGGAAAAAAGCGTCAATTGAGCTTTGATTGGAGATAATGTCTTTGTAGGTTAATGCAGGAATGGAATAGTTTGTGGTAGAAACATAAACTGGACATTGCATAGTGTATTTGCTGGCATTATGCACCTCCAGCCTTGATAAACTAAAAAGCTGACTGGAAGGATATACAAATTCTAAGCCAGCTTTCAAATTGAGGGGTTGCAGTTGCAATCTGTGCGCATCGCTAAAGCTAATCCAAGGGTTCACATCTAACAGAGTTGAAAACCGATTGCTTTCCAGAGTGGGATTGTTACCAACGGAAAAAACACCACCATCAACCAAAGTATCGCTATAACGAAATTCTACGCTGGGAACCCAACCATAGGAATCTGCCATTAGATGAATCCTAATACGTGTTATATAGCCTGGTTCCAAGTTTAGCAAAGGTGCAAGCTGAATTCCACCTTCTCCAGCCTGCCCGATAAATTTACATTTCAGGTTTAGCCATCCGCTTTTCAAGATTGTTGAGCAGTAATAATCAACATAGTCTTTTTTGTAATCTGAAGTGAGATTGGTTTGATCTAAGCCATTGTAAGCTGCTTGAAAGCTAAAGCTGTTCAAGCTAAATTCATCCAAGTCAATTTTTTCAGTATGATAAGCCAGTGCAGCCTCCAGATTTCGGTTACTAAAGTTTTTTGCTTCGGAAGAATAGAAATCCAGTCTGAGAGTTAAAGGAATCTCAGAGCTTGGCTCAAGCCCTAAAAACAGGTTGTTTCGCCAGCTCCAAAGGTCCGAATCAGGGCTCCTGAATTCTAAATAGTCTGATGCTCCATTCAACCATGATATATTGGGGTATATACTAATAAAACCATTAAAACCAAGCTCAGCATTAAGCTCTCCTTGCAAATAACCACGATACTTTTTCTTTTCACTTTTAGGCGTATCTAAAGTTACCGGAATATTTGAAGGAATAAAGGCAGGAAGGCTATCACCCATATCCGACAGAGTGCTAAATAACAAAGCACGCTTATATAAATATGCTTTTACACCACTCTCTCCGCTGATTCGCATATCTGGTAAAGATTGAGTTTGGGCAAAAAACAAGCTTACTACTAAGGAAAAGCAAAAGGTAACTACTAGCCTTTTCATCTTTCGCCTCCCAAAAGCTTGTTCAGCTCCAAAATATGCTCCTTGTTTAGTTCAGATGTCCATTGTATCAAATGCATTTCTGCTTCTGTTGCCATCCCGCTAAGGTGGTAAGATTTTATAATGTAATACACAGCTTGGGAACGGACATCCTTAAATTCTGGAAACAACATTATTACTCTTTTCAAAGTGCTAATTGCACTTGAATAATCCGCATTTTGAAAATCTATCATGCCCATAAGCAGAAATGCTGTCGCATGGTCTAAGGTTGAGAGACTATTATTCAAAACATGATCTGCCATTGTTGACGCTTCTGTAAAACGGTTCTCATGGTAAAGTTGCTTCATTCTCAAAACGTAAACTTGAGGATTTGTTACAAGATAATTGCTACCTGCAACCCATATCTCATCGAAACTATTGTAGTTATTCAGTGACGAGCAATCAAGCATCTTTAACCATGTATCGACTACCGGGTATTTTGCATAAGACTGACTAAGCTTCTCCAGGGCTGATGCATAGTTTTCGGTAAGCATCTCCAATTCCGCCCATTTAAGCAGTGCCTCATTGTTTTCACTATTATTGTATATTTCAGAAAGCTTCTCATTTGCCTGCTCGTATTGATTGAGATTTATAAGTCCTGTTGCAGCCAGCAACTCGATATCATCAATTTTGCGGTTGGGAAACTGATCGCGGATCTTTTCAGCGGAGGAGATAAGCTCTGCCCATTGCTCTCTATCAGCGTAAAGCTTTACAAGTATATAGTTCAGTTCAAATTTGATAAACTCACTACTAAATGTATCTGTCATAGTCATCAGCTTATCCAGCATATCAATATCGTCAATCCGTTTAAGCCCCAGTTCTATACCCAATATAGCATCACGAACAACGTCAAGATCGGTGTTTTCAAAATTAACTATGTTTCGATATCGAATCAAAATATTCAGCCAGTCATCAACAGCCTTTGTATAGTTTCCCATGTTATAATAAGCATTTGCAATATCTCCAAGAGCTGCCTGATAATGGGTGGACTCTGGATGCTGTTCAATAAAAGAGTAATATAGCTCTAATGCCTGATGATAATCCTTTGCTGCATAGGCAGATTTGGCCGATAGAAACAAATAGGTATCAGGGCTTTCTTTGGCCGACGAAAGCTGCAGGTATAAAGCAGATGCTTCCTTAAACCTCTTTAACTGATACAAACTCAGGGCTCTGTAGCTTTGAGCTTCTGACTTTCTAAGCCGTTCTGTGGCAAAGCTTTCAGCCAGTAAAAATTGATCCAGAGCTGCTGAATAATTCTTAGTGGCAAGATGCATACTACCCTTCAATATTGTTACTTCATAGCTTGGCTGAAGATCAGATAGATAAGTTTCAACATTTGAATAATCACCAAGATAGTAATATGTCTGAGCAATACGGAGGCTAACAGCGGAGCTATCTGGTTTTTTATCCTTTAATTGCAGGTAGTTTTGGAGAGCTAAATTATAGTTTGCCAAATAAAAGTCCATTTCAGCAAGGTAATATTGGGCATCGTAAATATATACTGAGGTAGGATAAGTTGCGAGAAGTTCTTCAAAACACGGTTTGGAACGCATATAATCTTTAACCAAAAAACTAATGTAACCAAGATAATACCAGGCTCTGTCCCGAGCAGAACCCTCCGGATAAAGATTCAAATATCTATTAAAATCATCTGTTGCCAAATCACTTCGTCCGGAAGCATACCAGGATTCAGCAACAAGGATGTCTATGCGGGAACTAAGCTCCCGGCTCATTTCATAGTGTTTGGCCATGGCAAGCTGACGAATTGCCTCAGGATAATCTTCTTTGTGATAGCAAAAGTAGCCTAAGGTATAATACAACTCTGCTTTCATCAAGTCATTATTATTGTCCTTCAGATAGTTTATTAGCTGAGCAATTGCAGAAAGAGGTTCCGACTTGTATAATAACTTTAGTCTTTCCAAGTAAGCCGGAATAGCTATTTCTGGCTTTATATCGTTAACCAATATCTTCAAAAGAGAATCAGCCGCAGCGTCTTGCCCTTTATTAATCTTAACAAGTGCATCATATAAACTGAATTGATGGGTATGAATGGGGATTTGTTGTAATAACTTGCTTGTTGTTTCAAAATCGTTGCATCGCAGAGCACGGCGTATTCTTAGGTCTAAAATGGAAACTACATCAACAAATCTTTCCATGCGCTCAGAAGCGATAAACTCATCAAAATCACTTGTCCGTTCACTCCCAAGTAAATATTCCAGCCATTGTTGATAATAAGTCAGTAAGTAAACTGAATCATTTGATTGGTTATTCAGAATTGCTAAAGCGTCTTCATCAAGGTTAAGCTTTAGATATGTGGAGAATAGAGCGTAAGCAACTTCTTGATTATCAGGAAACGCATCTCTTGCCGTTAGATAAGCTCTTTGAGCAGAATAGTATTGCCCCATTTGGTAGAAAATGTCAGCTTTTTGAAGATTGGCAAGGTTACTAAGTTCTGGATTGCCAATTTCGCTGTCTATTCTCTGTAACAAATGCATTGCTCCAGAGTAGTTTTTTGTTTGCGCCAGGCTAAGAGCAAAGTTTAGCATTAGCTCGCCCAAGATCTCTTGGCTAAAATTCTCTTTCAGCAAGGCGGCATAGATAGTTTGAGCTTTTTCATTTTCTCCTGATTCCAGAGCTAAATTTGCCTCAATATATTGCACATAAGGTAAGTAAGTTGATTCCGGAAATCTGGCATAGAATTGCTTTACTTCATTGTTAAGATTGACAGTGTCACCAGAATCATACAATTCCACAAGATATCTATAGGCATATACTTCTGTATTGGAAGAAGCCATAATCTGGCTACCTTTATCTGTTGTCAGTGCAACAAGACTGCTAAATATCCATAGCAGCATAGCAGTAACTATTAGTTTACTTTTCATACTTTGTATAATCATCCGTTCGTTGAATGTTTAAAGGGAATAGCGATAAAAACAGTTGTCCCTTCATTTTCTTTGCTTTTTATCCAGATGTTTCCACCATGCAATTCCGCAATGCGTTTGGAAGTAGCTAAGCCCAAACCTAACCCACTGCTGCGGTATTCCACCGTCCCGGATTTGTGCGCATATATCTCATTTAATTCGTAAAACTTTCTAAACACGTTTTTAATCTGATATTCTGGTATGCCGATACCATTGTCCTGCACATAAATTACTATGCTTTCTTTTCCGTCAATCTTTTCTTGTTGAAAGGCAGATCTCCTGGCTCCAATTATCACTGTTCCAAAATCATTGGTGAACCGGATGGCATTGAGAACCAAGTTGTATATCATTAAATGAAGTGCTTCCCAGTTTGCTCTAATCTTGGGAAGCTCTTTTTCTATCTCCAATTTTATAAACATTTTCCGCTTACGGGAAAGAATTTCCACCTCCTGTTGAACTAATTCCAGTATTTCAATAATGGGCGTAGGTGCCATAGTTAATGATTTTTTCAAATTGTAGCTGTTCATAGTTGTAATGTCATTAGTAGTAAGAATCAGCTTTTTGACAGAGTTTTCGATCCTGTTAACAATTTCCTTGCGTTCTTCCTCGTCAGCAAACAGATTTCGTTTTAACCGCGATACGTGTCCCTGTAAAGTGGTAAGCGGTGTGTTCAATTCATGAGACACAATGGCCATAAACTCATCTTTCAGCAACTCAAAAGCATTCAGCTCACTGTTCTTTTTTAACAGGTTTTCATAAAGCATAGCATTTTTTAATGCAATAGTAATCTGTTCCATTAGCAGCATGATGATTTCTGTGTTCAAATACATAGCACGTGAGTTTTCGTCCAGATTATCAAGATACAGATACCCGAAAACATTGCCATCAACAATTATTGGAGCACAAAATATGGTATGTAGTATATAATCCTGCACACTAATTGAACTTTTAAACCGGGCGTCTTCCACAGCGTTGACTGTAGTAATCATCTCTTGGGTACCTTGTGAAAGGCTTAAAACTGTCTTACTAACTCCGGCAATATTACCCAATATCTGTTTGGCATGATTTAGCTGAACCCTATATACTGCATTACCGTCACTATCTTTTTTAATGAGAAATCCCCTTGAACTGTTAGTAAAATCTATACATGCCGATACTATATCGTGCTCCAGATCATTTATTTCTACCACTCTCATAAGTTCGTGGGTAATTTGCATCAGTTGGTTCATTTTTTCTATGCGCATTGTTATCTGACTATAATCTTGAATTCTGATTATTAGTGCAGACAAATGTTGTTTAACATTGCGCATTATTGCCAGTTCCTGCTTTGTCCAAGGCAATTCTCCATCATCTGTAAGCAGAAGGTATCCGATACGCTTTGAACCACTTATCAACGGCACTATCATCACATGCTTACCGTTATCGTTTACCAGTAACAGATTGTCTGTTTTACAGGCTTTTTCGACAAGGGGGACTAATTCAACTCCTATTAAGCTATCCTTGTCTGCATTATAACTTTGAAAACAGGTATAATTACGGATTCTATCAGAATAATGCATCAGCTTAAACTGGAGTGGGGATAATACTTGACAAAGTCCCTTTTCTATCAAGAATTTTATGCGTTCAAGATTATTTACGTTTGCAATATCATACAGCATTTCATTCCACTTATAGCGAAGATCTTTGGCTCTTGAAGCAATTGGAACGAGGGTAAATTTCTCATTAACTTTAAGTTTGAATTTATTTAAGGTTAGGTAGTTCTGTTGATCATCAGAACTAATATCTTTGGTAATTTCCTGCAAATATTCCTGATACTGTTTGTAACCCTCTGCCATCAACTCATCTTGTTTCAATTCACTTAGAATCTGTAGTTTAATTTGTAGCAATTCCACCATTAGCTGGTAGTATTCATATTCTTTCCAGCCAGATAAACAGTAATTAACCCTGCGTAAAACATCCCTCAAGGGAATTTCTGGAACCAGCAAATCCAACTTCAGGACTAATATTTCTATTTGACATTGCCAATATCGATAGCGATTTTCCTTGATAATTGGCAGGACAACGTCTATCAATTCTCTGGCACGATGAACATCGTTTAAACCGTAATAGCAAATGATTTGTAACACATAAAACACAGCTATCGCATAGTTATTATTAATTTCACCGGCATGTCGCATTGCCAGCTTCAATTCACTCAAAGCAGTCTCATAATCTTTCTCTGTGATTGCAGCTAAAGAGAGAACATTGTGGTAAAACTCTTCTTCATGGATGTGTTTATAGTTTATGTGAACGTTCTTGGTAATTAGTTTCCTTAGTTTTTTGGAATTTGACATCTCATTTAGGTAGTAAAAATAGGTTTTAACCAAAGGATTGATTTCCTTGATATAGCCATTGATCAATTCAGGATGACTGTCCTGAATAAATTTAAAATAATGCCCAAAACCTTTGATTTTGCTTTTTGCCAATGCCAGGTTGCGCTGCACTGATTGCAGATAGTTTGTGCTGCCTTTGGATAGAACCAAATCCTGGCATTCCAGCAGTTTCTGTTCAGCTCCCACAAAATCACCCATTTTAATCTTTGCTTCACCTTGGTTTAGCAGTGCTAACGCCTTTACCATGCTCAAGTTTAGCTCATCTGCATAATGAAAACCAAGCTCGGAATAGTGTTCTGCCAAAATAGTGATCCCTTGCTTTAAATACAAATCCGAGATATTGTTATAGATCAACCCCAAATAACGTTTGATATTATATCTTTTCCAGATACTCAAGGCTATGTTTAGATGTTCATCAGCCTCTTCTATGTTCTTTTGATCACTGTAAAAAACACCCAAATCGTTATGCATGGCAGCCAGACGGATCATCACATTGGTATCGTGTTCGGGAGGTAATTTGGCCAAAAAATCTTCAATAGTCTTAATTGCCCGATCAATATCCTTCGAAAGTGAATAATAAACAGCAAGTCTGTCTGTGAAGGCAATCCGGAATTCTATGGGTAAATTCTCTGCCAAAGCTTTGTCTATGTATTCCTTCATTTTGTTCAAATCGATTTTAGCATAAATCTGAACAAAATATAACCACACTAATATCTGTTGCCTTCCTGTGGAAGTAAGTTTTTCAGCCTTTCTAAAGTTATTTAAGGCAGTGGGCAAATCTTCAGATAAGAAGCTAATTGTCCCTAAAAGACAGTATTTTTCGAAGATGTCTGGGACAGCACCAATTTCTCCAATTACAACGTTTGCTTTTTCAAAAAACCCGGTAAGTTCCGTTTTCGAGTGAAACATATTGATATCATTAATAATATCTTTCAGTGGAACACTCACATCAGGATTAAAATCAAGCTTCAAAACTTCCAATATTGCACTGTATGCTTGTTCCTGATTATGCTCGCTATGCAGCAATTCGTATAGGCGCAAATAATAGATTCTGGCTGAACATAAATCTTTAGCAATCAGAGCATTACGAATTATACCACGACATGTATCCTGATCTTGAATTGTTTTATTTACATAGAACTTTAGTAACCGTTTCGATACCAATTCATGCTGTTTTTCATTGCATTCACCATAAAGCCTGTCTTTGGCTTCTTGAAAAGTGAAGTAATAGTTTTTACCCTGTTTACACAACATTTCATTGTAAGAACAGTCATTCAATAGCGAATACAATTGCCTGCCATCTATCTTCAGGACATATACTATCAGTTCTCTGGTAAGGGGAGTTTCCAGGATGCTTAGTTTTTGCAGAAAGCCATAATTGATTTCGGTAAGATGACTTATCCGGCTGTAAATGGAATGCAGTAAACGCGAAGGTAATTGATAATCACTCAAATCATCAGGGAAAACAATCCCATCTTCATATTGAATTTTTTTATGTTGAGTTAAATCTATCAGAATTTCTCTAATAAAATGAGGATTCCCGGCTGAGCGTTCAAATACACTTGTGCAAATATTGCTGGGTGTAGTGGCCGATAACAGTCTGTTGATGTAGTTTTTACTCTCATCTCCAGACAAATTGGGAATGTTAAGCAAAACCGTGTGCTCAATTTGGTTAACTTTATTAAAATCATTGCAGGACAAAGCTATCATAATCCTGTGTTTTACCATAAATGGTGAAATGAAATTGATAAAATCGATGGTGTGCCTTGTTACATGCTGAAAATTGCGGATTATGAAGACTATTGGCTTGTTTTGGGACAAGTCTATAAGCAAGGTTTTTACTGATTCAAAATCTATCTTCAGCTCGTTCTGAGTTTGATTTACACCTTTTGCATCTTGCTCCGAGGTAAACAGATATCTGCGGAACTTTTCCGATATTAGTTTCAGGCTTTCATACTGTTCAATATCTTTATCACTAAGCGATTGAACAAACTCTTTAATCAATGCAAAAAAGGCTTCATGATCTGTTCTTGAGCAAGTGTAATCGAAGATAAAATACTGCCCACCCAGCAAGTGATATCTAAACAGAGATAAGATGTTGTCTTTGCCAAGCCCATCTCCTCCAATAACGGCAACAATCTTGCCATTACCACTTTCCACAGATGGTATAAAATCCAGCAGTTGGTGAGAATACTTCTCTCGCACAAGGTAGCTGTTGAACCTGAGAGTGTTAATTATTGACCATGATATGGAAAAAGAATACTCTATATGATGAATCCGGTTTATGTATTCAATAATCTCTCTACTGTTGTTGAATCGGTTCTCATGATTTCGCTCCAACAATCTCAGGATAAATTTCTCCAGAGGTAGCGGTATTTCTTTATTCAGTTCACTGGGAAAGTTTGGAATAAAATAACTATGACCACCTGTTATCAGAGCATTTATCTGATCTGCGCTAAATGGAAAACTACCCGTTGAAAGGCGGTATAAAATCACTCCCAGAGCATAAAAATCGCTTGCCATTGAAGCTGGCTTACCCAGATATATCTCTGGTGCAAGATAAGGTAATGTTCCGGAAACCATGGAACTGTCCTTGGTCGTGTCCACTTTGGAAAATCCATAGTCTATCAGTTTAAGGGTTATAGCTTTACCTTCCAAGCGATAAAGCACGTTTTCCAGCTTCAAGTCCTTATGGAGAATGTTTTGAGTGTGCAAAGCATTAAGCGCATAGCAGATTTGCACAGCAATATCGTATATTTGGTTAATCTTACTTTTTGTAAAGCGGAAGTTGGCCAGGGTTTTGCCTTCAAAGAATTCGCTAATGAAATAAACATGATCGCCAACATGTCCAAAATCTACCACATGGTTCAAATTGGGATGCTCAATTTTGGTTATATGATGCATCTCTTCTGCGCTGAAATGAGAGTATAAATCCGCTGAGGAAAGATACTGAAAAAGCTTTAGGGTATATAGGCTATTGCTCCGTATATCCCGGACCTTATATACATTAGCCCAGGAACCAGAGCCCAGGCTTTCTAAAACTTCATAGCGATGGTCAATATACATCATTTCTCCGTCTAAAGGGCTTTTTCTGCCGATTTAACTAGTCTTATCATAGCCGTGTTTCCATCTCTTGTGCACCCAAAACCACTGTTGCGGCCATTTGTGAATCTGTTGTTCGATAATACTATTTACTTCCGATAATATTATACTATAGTTTTCTTCTATGTCTTCCATTTCTTCGTGCATTATGGGCTCATAAAACTCAAAAACGATGTTATCATCTTCTCCCCTACGCGCAAAGCCTGGAACAATGGGGACTTTATAACGCAGGGAAAGTTTTGCCACACCCTTCCAATGTGATGCTTTAAACCCCAGGAAGTCTAACATTAAGCCGGATTTGCCTGCATTTTGATCCATCAGAATTGCCACAATGCGGCCTTCACCAAACTGATGAATTATATCCCGCAATCCTTTTCTCATATCAATTAAGCGGAGGCCACTACGCTTCCGGATAGAATTGGTATAGGTATCAAAAAGATTGTTGCGCTGGGCTTTGGTAATTGCGCTAAGTGGAATCCCGGCTTTGGGTAAAATCCTGGCAGCTTCCCAATTTCCATAATGTGCTGTGGCCAAAATTGCCCCTCTGCCATAAGAAAGTGCTTTTGTAATGTGTTCCTGCCCTGTGATGCGGGATTTTGCAAAAAGCGTATTATCGTCCATCAGGTAAATCTCGAAAACGCTTAATGCCATACTGCGATACATGCTTTTTAAAATAGCTTTCAATTGCTCTGGTGTTTTATGTGGATAAACTCGTACCAACTGTTTATAAGCAACCTTTTTACGGATTCCAATCCCGTATCCGATCACATAGAACAAGGCTTTTAAAATGCCCAAAGCCCAACTTGCAGGAATTAGCGAAAACCCTGCGAGCATGGCTCTGAAACTGATGTATTCTATCTTGTTAATTATCTCTTTTTTTGGCACTTACTTTTCCTCTTGAGCTTATTATCTCCCAAGAGGACATCATTTCTTGCCTGCCATAAGCTGACAAGTAATATCTTGTTTGTCTTTAGACAAGTCTATCCAATTTAGTCAGGATCATACTTTTAGACACAACCCCCACAGAAGTGTCGGCCAGTTTACCATCCAAATAATACAATAGAGTAGGAATACTCAAAACGCCATGTTTGCCGGCCAATTCAGGATAGTCATCCACGTTAATCTTTACGATTGTAACGTTTTGCAATTCTTTTGCTACTTCTTCAATCACCGGACCCAGCATACTGCAAGGGCCACACCAAGGTGCCCAAAAATCTACAATTACCTTACCTTGGGACACCAATTGCTCATAATCCCGGTCGCTTATCTCTTTAATCATACTGTTTTACCTCACGTCGAATACTTACAGTATAAAGTAGTTAGTGTTCTTGGCAAGTGAATCTGTGCTTATAAGCAATGTTCCTGATTTATTTCTGTTTTCCACATGCCAAAGAAGCCCATCATAGCATTAGTATGGGATTACTATAGCATTACTATGGCACTACTATGAATGATTGTAATGCCATAGCAGTGATATAGTTAATGCAAAGAAATGCAAGCCTGCAGAGTGAGAAAATGTGTATCAGACAGGTCAAGACTGCGGTAAGAAGACAAGACCCTACTGTCATGTCAAGCATAGGGAAGCTGATCTCCCGATCGGCTTGTGGCCATCAGGAGATTGCCACCCCAATACTATTTGCAACATACCAAGTTTGACACAACCCTACCTACTTTCGCGAAAACTGGAATATGTCAAAATCGTAGCCAACACTAAGCTGGCTGTTGAATCTGCCTGCTTCGTTTATGGCCAGATACAGCTTTGCGGGTAACATCTTGTTTTGAAAACCAATACCGGCGTAGATGCACAGTTCCCAATCTTTTTGCTCTCCCCACACATCGCTATCGCCATACCGTAATGCCTGAGATCCCAGGCTTAGCCACAACCTTTTTGCCAGCAACGAGCTAAAGCCTCCTCCCACAATTTGATAATGAGGAGCACTTACTTCATATCGGGAATAGCCCAAGAATCCGTCTGAACCACCGAAAATATAGGGATCCAGCTTATCGTGAACGTCGGAATTGAAGTAGCTGCCATAGTTTATCATAACATCTGCGCTAAGAGTTTTGAACAAGGGTAAATATGCTTCAGCCTTTCCGTGGTAACTGCTATATATGTAATCACTTAATTCCACATTTCTGGCAAATCCAAAGCGATTGATTATCCTAAGGCCCTTACTTGGAAATACAAAATCATCCAAGCTTTCATGATATTGTTTTATCCCAAATCCACTTGTAACAGTTTGGCGGGGTAATTCCGGAACTTGAGAAATATCGCTGTATAGTCTGATGCGGTTTGAAAATACAAAAAACTCCCCAATGGCGATATCTTTGGCAAATAATCCCAATCCCGATGTAAACCCTATGTCTATGGAACTAAAGCTATTTACTTTGTGATGGTCTTCGTAGTTATAGATAGTTTTTTCGTTTAGATAGCCAAAAATGCGGTAGTAAGCACCCCATTGCTCCCCAAAATTCTTTACGTAATCTACATTCAATTCGTTTTTACCGCCCAGTTTTAGCTCAGACAGCAAGCGTGAATTCTTCAACACGTAATTATTCAGGCTAAGCACAATCCCTGCGTTCAATTTATCATCGCTATTATAAGATAAGTTTAAGGCTATTTCTTTCCTATCTCTTTCTTTGATATGAATATGCAAAGTGTAAAGGCCATTATCCAGTCTATCCAATACCGGATAGATAGAGCTGAAAACCTGCGAATTCCAGGCAAACCGACAAGCCTCGGAGATTTGATTGGCCGAATAGGCTTTATTCTTTTCCAAACCCAGATATTCCATAACTTTTACAGGACTAATATGAACATTGCCATGGATGCTGATATCTGTTACAAAAAAACTGTCTAAATTCTTGTCGAAATAGCTTTTGTTAGAGTAAGAAATGTCTGTTAAGCAAGCCTTGAAGGCTCTAATGGCAGATAGCTGTTCTCTGGCAGACTTTTCTCCAACGGCAATGATATCGGGAATAAACGCATAATCAGTGGAGGAAAACCTGCTTAAATCCGGCTCTATAACCAAATCACATCCGTTTATGCTTTCTGATAGATTTCTGGTAATGCCGATATTGATGGTCTGATCCAATATTTCCACCAGATTGTTTAGTTGGCCGGTGTTTCTAAGGGTAGAATTTACCTTTATGCCAATCACCTTATCAGAACCCATCTCATGCAATAAATTAATCGGCATATTCTGCGAAACACCACCGTCTATGTAAATCTGTCCGTCTATTTCGAAGGGTTTCACCAAGCTTGGAATGGACATCGAAGCTCTTAATGCCTGCATCAAAGATCCACTTACAAAGGTTTTGGGCTTACCCGTAACCAGGTTTGTGGCATTACAAGCAAAAGGAATTGGGAACATGTCAAAATCCTTGACCTGCGAAGCCGGAGCTACAAGCTTAAACAACTCCAGATTAATATTGTTACCCACAAATACACTGGAGGGAAGCTGTGGAATCCATGCTTCATTAAGCTCAAAAGTAGCATTACCATAAGGTGTCCAACGCTTTTGACCTATATACAACTCTGGGCGTTTGTGCACATCTCTTGTCATGCCATCCCAATCAATATTCAGGCATAGCGATTCAATTTCAGCTGCATTGTAGCCTATGGCATATTGCGCTCCAATAATTGCTCCAATGCTGGATCCTGCTATGTAATTCGGCTTTATGCCTTCTTCTTCCAACACTTTTAATACGCCAATATGAGCAAAACCCCGCGCTCCTCCCCCACTTAGTGCATAACCAAGTTTTTGGGCATGAAGCGGAACTAATGCGATCATCAAAAATATGCTCGTAAGCAAAAATGGACGAGTAGTTTTTACCATGACCTGGGGATTTCTACTAAAATTCTTCTTCTACCGTGGTGCTGTCTGGAGTGATTGTTTCCTTAATGCTGCCTTCTCTGCGCGGGACAAACTGATATTCCAGCCTTCCGAACACAGCAGTGCTTTCCACCTCAATTTCATTACCCGCAACAGCTCTTTTTTGGGGTGGCAAAACTGTTGCACCAAAAACTGAAGTCGGGCTAATTCTGAAGATCAAATCATCCGGTAATAACACCGTTGCAGTCCCAAAAACCACTGTAATCTCAAATTCCTTTGCATTTTCGGGCAAGTCGCTCAGGTCGATCGTTCCACTGGCAAACACCATGGTGTATTCACTGCTTTTATTGCTGTAAATCATTGTGTTATGTCGCTTGTAGTGATTTCGCTGTCCAGTTGTGATGCGGGGTTTTGAGCCAACTAACAGCTTCACACCAAACATAATGATTACAATGGCAAAAAACACCTTTACCAATGGCAGATTGATGTTGAATCCCTTTAGAAATATAGACAAACCCAATAGAATTATCAATATTCCCCAAAACATGTTACCAAAGAATATGTCCATTTTCATTTCCTCCTCCTATCAGAGTGAAAGTCCCTGCCGCCATAGTTGGTGCAGAGTAGCTATTTTTATTGATATATGGTCGTTTACCAAAAACTCAGCGTCGTGTGTAACGATGCCAAGCTCGGTATAATCTATCTTATAAGTTTCGCATAACTGTCTTATTTTAGAGCAGTTATTAGAGTTTGTGCTTACCACTATTCTGCCTGCTTCTTCGCCAAAATAAGTCCAGGCTGGGCGGTCTAAGGCATCAAAATGGAGCTGGACCCCAAACAATTGATGCGGAGTAAAGCAAGATTCCATAACCGATATCAGTAACCCGCCATCAGATATATCGTGGGCACTGGCAACAAGCTGACTTTCTATAAGCTGCAAAACCAGGCTTTGTAAGCTTTGTTCCCTGGCCAAATCTATCTGCGGAGGACTTCCGGCTATCAAATTGTATTGCTGTTTTAAATACTCTGATGCCCCTATCCCGCTTTTCAAATCTCCCAGTAAGATTATGCTATCGCCATGTGCTTTGTAATATTGGGTTGTGGCTTTACGGTAGTCCTGCATCAAGCCAAGCATGCCTATTACAGGTGTTGGGAAAATTGCTCCTTCCGGATTTTCGTTGTAAAAAGATACATTGCCACCCGTAACCGGTGTTTGAAAGGCGAGGCAAGCTTCACTCATGCCCTTGATTGCTTCTGTAAAAAAGTAATAAGCTTCCGGTTTGTAGGGGTTGCCAAAATTTAAACAATTTGTAATTGCCAGGGGTTTCGCTCCGCTACAAGCCACATTGCGTGCAGCTTCGGCAACTGCTCCCATGGCACCCATATAGGGATCCAGAGAACAGTGCCTGCCATTACAATCTGTAGCAATAGCTATTGCCATATCAGTATCAGCAATCCGCACTACCGCAGCATCAGAACCAGGCTCTATCACAGTCCCAATCTGAACCATGTGGTCATATTTGTTATAAACGGCTCTTCTGGAACAAAGATTTGCGCAACCTGCCAGCTTTAACAAAACAGCGTTGTAATCGCTTGGATCGGAGAGTTTTGTTAAATCAAAACTATTCAGTTCAGTTAATTTATCGGGTCGTTTGCTTTCCCGGCTGTAAACTGGTGCAGAGCCTCCCAAGATTAGGCTTTCTGCGGGAATCTCAGCTTCCACCACCCCATTATATATCACCCGCAGCATTTTGTCCGGCGTTACCCTTCCTATCACAACCGCATCCAAATCCCATTTGGCAAAAACAGCCTTTAGTTGTTCCACGTTTTGGGGCTCCACAATCACCAACATCCTTTCTTGTGATTCCGAAAGCATAATTTCGTAAGGAGTCATCTCTGTTTCACGCTGAGGAACAAGAGTGATATCTATCTCTATGCCAACTTCGCCCTTACCTGCCATTTCCGAGCTGGAGCAAGTCAATCCCGCTGCTCCCATATCCTGTATTCCTACCACCAAACCGGCATGGATCACTTCCAGGGTTGCTTCCAGCAATAGCTTTTCCAAAAATGGATCGCCTACCTGCACGGCAGTTCGCTTTTCTTCCGATTCTTCACTTAGCTCAATCGAAGCAAAGGTGGCACCATGGATGCCATCACGGCCGGTTTTTGCGCCTACGATGATAACAGCATTACCTATTCCCGAAGCGGCAGAGCGGGCTATCTGATTGTGTTTCAACAAGCCAACTGCCATGGCATTAACCAAAGGATTTCCTTCGTAGCTGTCTTCAAAATATATCTCGCCACCCACAGTTGGCACCCCGAAACAATTGCCATAATCGGCAATTCCGTTCACAACTTCCGACAATAGATGCTTAACCTTTGGGTTTTCGGGATTTCCAAACCTTAATGAATTTAAGGCAGCAATGGGTCGAGCTCCCATCGTAAAAATATCTCGTAATATGCCTCCCACCCCGGTTGCCGCCCCGTGATAAGGTTCCAGCGCAGATGGATGGTTGTGGCTTTCTATTTTAAATGAAATTGCCAAATCATTGCCAATATCCACTACTCCGGCATTCTCTTCACCAGCTTTAGCCAGCATTGCCTTTCCCTCTTTGGGTAGTGTTTTTAGCAGCTTTATAGAGTTTTTATAGCTGGCATGCTCACTCCACATCACGCTATAAATCCCCAGCTCCACAATTGTAGGTTCACGCCCCAAAAATTTCAGTATCAGGTCATATTCGCTGTTGCTAATTCCATGTTCAGCTATAAGTTGTGGAGTTATTATTGTATGGCTCATTTACTAATATCCTTGTATTCCAGAGTGTTGGTTTTAATCATTGTAATCAAACGTTTCAAGCGGTCTTCAATTATATCAAAAGTAGTGCGATAATTCTGTAACTCGCTTCCGTAAGGATCGCCAATATCGCCTTCTTCCCCCACAATTTCGTTCAAAGTCCAAATTTTCTTGGCAGATATGGGGTTAGAGTTTCTTAGGAAATCACGTTGACGCTCCTCCATAGTAAGAATCAGCCAACTTGATGTAACCATCTGAGGAGTTATCTGTTTGGAAACATGTTCCGTGGCTTCAGTAATCCCCCTTTCCATTAGCAATTGCATGGAGTTTAACGAAATATTGTGCCCACCCTCAATCAGGCCACAAGAATCGGTTGCCAGTGCCAGGTTTTCTTTGGTAACCATCACTCTAAATAGCTTTTCGGCAATGGGACTGCGGCAAATATTTGCGGTGCAGACAAACATCACCAGAGGCAGATGGAAAGATTTCTTCACTTCATAAAAAGGTACAGAGCCTTCCCTCAAGCATTTTAGCTCGTCACAAGTTCCATTGCCCTGGGGTTCTTGGGCACGCACATATTCTATAATGGTAGAGTGGTTGGTTTCGGCCTTAATCTCTTTTACAGAGGGTAAGATGGCATAGTTGAACCAGGCTGCATAGTTCTTTTCAATTCGCTTGAAATCCTCTTCGGGGGGTAAGCCGGAAACATTTATACTGGTGCTGATCAGCGGTTCTCCAATCGAAAAGATAAACGCCCTAAGCAGGGGATCGGTTGGAACCCTGAAAGCCACTTTTCCATTTATGGCAATGGGGTCAAACTGTGGATCATCGTAGCGGAATACCATGCTGATATTTCCTGGCCAGTATTGTTCCATTAAAGGCTTCAGACCAGAAGGAACCTTATTCATATCCAGCACGCTCAGATCGTGAATCAAGGCAATATAGCCCTGCTTTTCGGGTCGCTGTTTCAGCTTGCGGATACGCTCGATCGCGTTTGTGGCAGAAAGCCGGCAACCTATACCCCACATCGAGCCAGTCCAGTGTAAAAGGGTGGCATCATCCCATGGGTTTTTAGCTATAAACTTTTCCAATTTTCTTAAGCTTGGATCCCTCAATATTTGCATATACACTCCTTTAATTCAAATATGGCATCGGATTAATTGCCTTGCCGTCTTTACGCAGTTCAAAATGCAATGATGGTGCCGAGGCTGAGCCTGTCATACCGCTTTTAGCAATGGTTTGCCCTTTTTTCACTTTAGCTCCGCGGCCAACCAGGAGATCGCTATTATATGCATAAAGCGTAAAGAAGCCATTCTTATGATCAATTATTATCATTTTGCCCTGCCCGCCATAACGATCGGAAAAGATAATTTCTCCATCATCTGCTGCCATTACGCTGGTTCCTTCGGCTGCCGCTATATCAATGCCATTGCTTATTACGCTGGTTCCATAGCTGCGGGTTTCTTGTCCAAAGCTGCGGATGATTTTCCCTTTCAAAGGCCATGCTATCTTTCTCCCTGTCCATTGGTAGCTGGAAGGTTCTTTGCCTTGTTGTGCCATCAGTTGGCTAATCAGGCTTTCCAAAGATGCGCTGTCCTTCTTCAGCTTTTCCACCTGTGATTGCAGCTTTTTTTGTTCATTGGTCAATTGTTTAGTCTGTGTGGCAAGATTCTTGATTTGCTTTTCATATTGAGTATTTTTGGTGCTTTCCTTGCGAACCCCTGTTTTCACCTTTTTTGCTTCATTAAGATGTAATTCCTGAGCCTGAGTAAGCGATACCCGATAACCTGAAAGCATGCTTATTTGGCGTCTGCTCCCCTCAACAAAGGTTTTTAAGTAGCGGTGATCTCTATGCTTAATCTGTTGGGGTTTATAGCTTTTATCAACCCTCATCAGTATATTCAGTTCCGCATTTTGTTCTCTGTGCAAATCTCCCAGCCGCGTTTCTGCTATTTGCAAACGTTGGCTAACGGATTTTATTGAATCAGTAACGATGCGTTCTTCGGCTTTTAGTTTCTTAAGATTGCTTTCGGTTAAGTGCTTTAAAGAGGAAGTCCTTTGGATATCACTTTCGGCTTTTTTCTTTTTAGTATCAGTCTGCTTCACTTTCTGCTCTGTTGTTTCAAGCTGTTTTTGCAGTTCTTTCAGTTGGCGCATTTTATCGTCCAATTCATCTGCAAACCCAAATGCAAAAAGGGCACAAAGCAATATAGTCAAGACTTTTCTGTGCATTAAATTCTCCATAATCATGGTAGTATCCAACTTTTTTCACAGGCATGCTTGTGTCAATGCAATTCTTAGCTGCCGAATGATTGGAACAAGTGCCCTTCCTGCTCTGCGTGGATAAACAGCCAGCGTAGGAATCGGAATCCTCCCCTTACTTTTTGCACTCACTGCGAAGCTCTCACTCTAAGTTTGGAGTCGATTCCGCCATGGTTTTGTTCAAATTGGTCTCTCTAAGTTTGGAGTCGATTCCGCCTTGGTTTTGTTCAAATTGGTCTCTTGTTGGACGGCGGAATGGACTACAAACGGTGATAGCAGGGTGGCTGGCTGCCGTGTGTAGTCCTTGCAGCCTTGAAATTGGGAGATGGCTTTGGTTCTGGGGAAGGCTGCAACGACTCCACACTTTGCGGCTACTATATCAACTTTGCTTAAGGTGTTCATGCAGAAAGTCATGGTATTCGCTATTATTAAACACCAGTTCTTCATGCGTTCCTTTATGTGCATAGCCGCAAGAATCTATAAACAGAACACTTCCCACATATCGCAGTGTGGATAATCGGTGAGATATCACGATGGCTGCGATTCCGGGATAGTTGGCATCTATGCTTTTCCACAGCTTTTCTTCGTTTTCGGCATCAAGGCTGGCTGTGATATCATCCAATATGAGGAGTTTTGGCTGTTTAACCAACGCTCTGGCAATAGTTAAGCGTTGCTTTTGTCCACCGGACACGCTTAAGCCTTTGTTTCCCACCATGGTTCTCTCTGCGTCTGGAAAAGCGGCAATTTCATCATCTAATTGCGCAGTATGCACAGCTTTATGATATTCTTCGTCTGAGGCTGCATCCACGGCAAAAAGGATGTTTTCTTTTACGGTGCCAACAAACAACAAGGGGTCTTGGGGCACATAAGCCACAATGTTGCGCAGGGATTCCAAATCCAGATTGTCATAGTTTATCTCATTCAGGCAAATTGTCCCTTTGCTTGGCTGCATCAGGCCCAACACCAGATTGGCTATACTGCTTTTTCCGCTGCCTGTAGCCCCAAGAATCAGCATTCGCTCGCCTTTGGCCAGGGTAAAGCTAATTTTATTAAGCACGGGTTCGGGTTTATCAAAATACTGGCAATCCACCTCGTTTAAGGTCAGGGACTCAAATGTGTCTATTTGCTTGCCTTTTATCAACTTATCATTAAAGGTGGGATAGTTTTTCATGTTTTCGAGCCTGTCGATATTCACAAAAGCCTGTTTACCCGAAACGAACAACTGAGGCAGGTCTATCAGGGGATAAATCATCATTGATAGATAGGTGTAAAACAGAAAAAAGGTTCCCACTGTGATTTCGCCTTTCACCGCCATGTAGCCACCAAACAGGATTACGCCTATCTGGGCAAAGTAATCTATGTATTGCCAGATAAGCTGCAGAATGGCATTCAGCTTCACCATGCTCATTTCGGTAACAAAGCGTCTGGCTAAAGCATTATCAAAAAAGCGGTTATACTTTTCTTCGCTGACAAAGCTTTTTACAATCCTAATGCCCGAAAAGCTCATTTCCAATTGGCTGTTGATGGCAGATATGGCTTGTTGATTCCGGTCAAAATTCTGATACAGTTTGGTAGAGGTAAAATAGAACACCACCATCATCAGGGGCAGCGGAGCAATGGAAAACAAGGTTAAACGGTAATTTATGCTAAACATTACAATTAGCGAAAATACTATCATGCTAAACGAATTAAAGGCCCGGAAGATGCCAGAGCACAGAAACCAGCTTATCTTGGGATAGTCGGAAAGGTCGTCCGTTAAGCGCGTAACGATGTCGCCGGTGCGATATTTTTGGAAAAAGCTGAAGTCTTTTCTGGTTATGTCCTTAAAATACATCACCCTCAGGCTGTGCTCAAACCGGATATTTACCCAGCCACGCACACCCGGATACAAGCCCGAAAAAAGCTGCGCTATACCTATGGCTAAAAATAACATGATAATGCGGTTAACTTCCACCATGGGGCTGGGATATTTGGCAGGAAATAGCAATATATCCTTCAGCAAATCCAACATCTTTTTAAAAGCCCAGGGGTAGGCAATTGACACAGCCGAGGAAGCCAGAGTGAAAACCACCATGATAACCACAAACCATTTTTGCGCTTTCCATTGGGTAATAATCCACTTTATATTCTGGTTCATGCATCCCCCTGCAACAATTGCAATTCCACCAGTTTGCGGTATTCTTCCGAGCTTTGCATAAGCTGGCTGTGAGTTCCGCGGTCGGTAATTTCACCCTTGCTGAAATATAGTATTTCGTCGGCATCCAAAACTGAGGTTAGCCGGTGGGCTACCACAACCGCAGTTTTATGCTCAAGCACACGTTCCATGGTGCGTTGAATTTTGGCTTCGGTTTGGGGGTCTATGGAAGCAGTAGCTTCGTCCATCACGATTATCTCGGGCGAAAAGGCCAGGGCACGGGCAAAGCTGATAAGTTGTTTTTCGCCCTGGGAAATGTTTTGTCCGCGTTCTGCCAGTTCAGAGCTAATTCCTCCAGACAGGTTTTGGATAAAATCGTCCAATTGCACAATGGAGATAGCGTTTTTTACCCTGTCCGCCGGAATACTGTCGTTGTAAACGCGCACGTTTTCCAAAATACTGCCCGGAAACAAAAAGATATCTTGTAGAATCAAGCCAATCTTGGCTCGCCAGGCACGAAAATCCAATTCACTAAGGGCAACGCCATCAACGGTAATCTTTCCCTTTTGCACAGCATAGAACCCGCAGAGAAGGTTAACAGAAGTGGTTTTCCCGCTGCCGGAAGCTCCTACCAGTGCTATCTTTTTCCCCTTGGGGATGCAAAAGGACACATCCTTCAGAATCCAATCTTCGTCTTTGTAGGCAAACCAAACATGTTCAAAGCAGATTTCATGTTCAAACACGGGAATCTGCTTACCGGTGAATTCATCTTCTTCGGTTGGCAAGGCAGTTAGCTCCAGGATGCGCTTTAAGGAAACAAAGGAACGCTGGATTTGCATCACGTTTTCGCTAATATGCATCAACGGCCAAATCATTTGATAGATGTATTGAATAAACACAATCAAGGTTCCGATGGTAACCACTCCGGCGATAATCTTGGGAGCAGAAATCATGATGATGACAATTACAAACAGCACATTGGAAATGAACATAAACACGCTCTGCGAGCCATATTCGATAAATGAGGTTCTGGTTTCCAGTGCCTTCTTTTGGGCAGAAGCGGTTTCTATGTCCCGGATTACCCTTTGCTGTTGGTTCAAAGCCTGAATCATCTGCATGCCTTGCACGTAATCGGTAATTTTGGCAGTTATATTGGCATAACGCTCACGAATCTGGCGGTAAAACTTGGAAAGATAGCGGAACAAATAGCCATAACCGATGATGGAGACAATCATCAGCGGCATGATATAGATAGTAATCTGCCACTGCCTGATAAACAGCACGGTAAACACCCCTACAAAGAAGAGCACATTACCGATTATCGTAATAGATAAATCCGAGAACAGTGCTTTTACCCTTTCACTATCGCTTTCCACCCTGGCAA
Organism: Cloacimonetes bacterium UBA6081; assembly: GCA_002428685.1. Taxonomy (GTDB): domain Bacteria; phylum Cloacimonadota; class Cloacimonadia; order Cloacimonadales; family Cloacimonadaceae; genus Cloacimonas. The sequence goes on from DIXL01000085.1 coordinate 72,258, forward strand.
TCAGTTCGCCCACAGGTTGCTTGTTGAACCAGGGAATAGGCAGCTTTAGCAGATGGCGGAACACATCACCCTTAAACTTGGTGATAATCTTTATACCCAAGCGGGAAAGCAGCACTATCTGCAGATAAGAAAGCAAGCCCGAAAGCAACACTACCACTACAAAATACATGCCATAGCGATACATCTGCCCCATGTCCTTTTCGGGGATGCTATGGTCAATTATCTGGGCTAAAATTAAAGGATGCAAAAGCCGTAGCCCACTGGTTACCAACATGGCAAACAATCCAAAAAACAGCAATCCCAGGTCCTTTTTTACAAAAGGATACAGGAGCTTTAGATAATATGAAAAGGACTGTTTGGGAGTGGACACTGTGCTAAACCTCAGCTAATATTTCTACCTAAAAAAGAACTGGTCGGGATGAGAGGATTCGAACCTCCGACTTCTCGGTCCCGAACCGAGCGCGCTAACCGGACTGCGCTACATCCCGACCGTAATTGAACCAAACTTCAATGTGCAGGTTTTATGTCAAGAGTTCTTTTAACACCTCAACGCACCATAGATCAAGCTCATACTGCAATAAAGCTAACATGGCAAGGGCTTTCCACCCTCACAAGAAAAGCTATTGCTAATGCTTATCTGATTACTAATAGTCTAGTAGCTCAGAATAGTTTCCTTCACGAAGGTAAACTCTTCAGGGACACGCTTTGCTTTTACTTGGTAATCCCCAATCTCTTTCGCAAGGTCTATGTCCATTGTTTGTCTATCGGCATAGTTAGAACCTGGTAATATACCTCTAATATCCCGATATACTTCCTTGCCGGGAAACAGGTCGTGTTGCTTATTATCGGTATAAATCTGATCTATGTCCTTAACAATTTCGCTCACATGTGCAGCAATTAGCTTGGGATCAATAGTCCGCAGTTTTTCTGATACCGACTTGTGGTAGCCACTTTCGTTAATATACTCAATTATCGTTTTGGCATCCAGGATTCTGGTTATATTAGGGTTAGATGGAAACTGACCTGTTACTGATAGGTTAAGCTTTGATAGAAGGTAGCAACATGCAAACCAGAATTTACTATCTCTGATGAAGGAGTCTATTCTGGCCCGGATAGCATCTTCCGATAGCTTCTCCTTTGCATTAAAATTCGTTTTACTAATTGCCTTAGCATCAAGGAGGTAATTCTCAATCTCGTGTTTGCTAAGTGTGAAAATATTGCTCTTGCTTTTTGGGGCATCCCACCGATGATCTCTATCTGTTACACCCCAGCAAACCCCATTATTAGCATTATTGTAGGTGACCAAGCTTCTTACTGCACTTACATTGCCTGCCACTATAATATTGAGTGCGGAAAGGGAATCTGCCCAGATTATACTGAGATACTCCTTGGTAAGTGAATCTTCTACATATACTGCAATCCGCCGGGTTGCTCTATTAGGGTTACTATTGCTATTCATCACACATAGCCCCTGGCATCATCTTTGTAGTCATCATCGCTCTTTATTATGAAATGCTCGTAGCTCTTTACTGATTCGATTATCTCCATTGAGTGGGTTGCGCATATAATCTGGGTATTTGGTAGTAATTCTCTTAAGGCATTGATAAATATTCTGTGCCAGGAAACGTGAAGATGCAGTTCCGGCTCGTCTATAAGCAATATCCCATCCGTTAAATCTTTGCGAATAATCGTGCTGAGAAATGAAAACAGCTCAATCTCACCGGAGCTAAGATCATCTAAAGATACGTAATTATTACCACTATTGGGGTATTTAATATAAACATCAAAGCCCTCTTCAATATTGTCGCTTACGCTACGGATTTTTAGATCAATATCAGAGTTGGGGTAGAAGTGTGAAAAGGCTTTCACAATTCTATCAACAGCTTTCTTATGCGATATATTCTTGTATTTCACGTCTTTCGGTAAGTTATCCGCCACGTAGGAATCAATCAAAAACTGCTTAAGATTCCATAAACGGTTGGACTCCACATCCTGCGGACGGTTCCCCTTTTTTCCTATTGTAACGGATAACGGACCCTTTAACAAGGGCTCTCTCCAGGAAGAAAAATACTCTACTTGATCAAAGCCTTTTGGTTTAATTCTTAGCAATTCATTAGGTTTAGGAGTAGATTTCTTTATGGTAAAGTCATTACTGCCATCAAGCAAGTGAATGGAAATAGCATAATCCTTGCCGTTTCTCTCGTTTCTTTTGCTAAATACTTTATCGTCCTTGGTCTTTTTTTCCGTTAAAGTTACAACAATAGCCTCAAGGATGCTTGTTTTTCCACAACCATTCGGTCCCGTAAAAACAACAACATTCAACGGCTCTTCAGTAACAGGATTAACAAGTTTCTGGTCAAAACTATCAATCCCGCGGAAGTTGGATATCCGTATCCTATCTATCTTCATGTTCGCCTCTCTATTCGTGAAATTACTCACTCCGGTTTATTAATGTAGCTCCATGAAATGTGTCAAGGCATTTTCCCGCGATAAAACTCCCAAAAATCAAAAACTAACGGCTTTCTCAACCAATGAATATATACTTTAGTTTTAACTCTAAAAAGACCAGAGGACAGTTGCAAATAGTAACGCTGGGAACAAATAACGAAACTACTACGAAATGGGAGTTGCAATCCCAGAGAGTCTATTTAGAGTCAAAACTTAATTCTGCCCTTCGCGAAATTTTGGGTTTTGACTTACAATTTTGCCTCTGCCTGCGATCTTTGCAGCTACCACAATCTTCACAACAATCCAACCGAGCTTCATTCTGTCCTATCATCCAAAATTGTGAGTTAAAACGAAAAGGAAGAGGTGGCAGGAGGCGTACTTTAGTTTTAACTCTAAAAAGACCAGAGGACAGTTGCAAATAGTAACGCTGGGGACAAATAACGAAACTACTAAGAAATGGGAGTTGCAATCCCAGGGAGTCTTTTTAGAGTCAAAACTTAACTATCGGCATAGTACAATAGCAGGAGACTAATGTTTAAACTAATGTTAGTCAGTTTCAACCATGACACGGGTGAATTCGCCGATCATGAATTCAACCGCTTTTGTCGTGAGCACAGCATAGTAAGAATTGAGAAGGAATTTATCAATAGTCAGGGCAGCATATACTACTCATTCTTTATCGAGTATCAGGCTCGCCGGATAATCCTGAGCAACCTGACAGTGAGCATGGGACTAGGGAATAAGAATGAATTGCAGATGGGAAATAAGGGTTTGCCGGTGGGTAACCTGACTTCGCAGTTCTTTGCCAATATCTATGCTTGACATGACACTAGATTATCATGATCTGTTGACGAAACTCGAAGTATATGAAAAGCTTACGGCTATTCCTATACCTTGGATGCTATGCTATTATGAACTTATCGCTCCAATTGGAGGAATGATTCGCAATTTCGTCCAAAGTAGGAAAGATGGTGTCGTATTAAATGAACTTCTATTAACGGATCTGACAGAAAAAATAAAGAATCATAAGGATAAGGACAAAGATAGATGCAAGCCTTGCCTACTGAAGCACCTTCTAAATAGTAAGTGTATCTTTGAAGATTCTGAAGGAAAACTCATCTTGGAATCTAAAAAAAAACGAAAAAGAAAAACCAAGGTGTAACATAATCAGCTCATAATGAGTAGTGTGTGGTAGTGGATATTATGAACATATTATTTATATCCACTACCACTTATGATTTTACAATTGCTTTATTCCTTGCCTATAGCCTTCAGCAAGCGTTCTGCTTCTTCGGAGGTTATTTTGCCTGCTTCCAGCATATCCAGTATTTTCAGCCGGCTGCGGTCTGCCACTTCTTCTTTTTCCTTGTTTTTCAGTTCGCCGCCCAGGTAGGGTTTAATCAGGGATGAATCCATCACTTTGCGGATATATTCGTGCACATGATCTGCGTGGAAATGGCGCTGTTTCACTTCATCGAATCCGGTTTTAAAGCCTTTGATGCCTTCTTTTAAACCGTCGCTGATCTGAGTGCCGATATCTTCGAGGTTGACCATAACCTTTTCTCTGGCTTCATCCAAATCCAGCTTATCACCCATCAGTTTCAGTTTGATGATAGCGTTATTCATCTTTTCCTTCACCTTTTCTTCTGTGAACGAGCCGACCACCCTATTCAGGTAATCTACAACCTTGTTCATCAGCTCCAAAACCTTTTCCTTCTCTTCGGTGGTATTGGCGTTTTTGATGGCTTCTTTCAGTTGTTCAATCTTTTCTTTGGCAAAGTCAATATTCAGATGGCCATCATTGCTCAGCTTGATTGCGCCGTTTTCAGTGGTGATCTGAATCTTGGTGCCGCCATTGCCGTTTATCATGGTGTAGGTTTCGTCATCCAGGGTCAGAGGGATATCAAGGTGTGATTTTACCCGTCCCGATTCGGTGTTGGCCTTCAGCTCGAAATCAAAGTTCACAGGCAGCACCAGGTGGACTATTCCATTCTCTGTTTTAAAGGTGAAATCGCCATTTTCAACGGGTTGGGTTTCATAATAGATCTGCCCGTTTTCGGTTTCCACATCCACCTTGGTGTAATTTGCCAAACGTAGCTTGATAGGCCCATTTTCGCTATGCAGATGGATGCTTTCACCAGTAATAGACTCTGCTGAGAGGGGGCCGTTCTCCATCTGGGCAAAGAGGTTTCCCTGGCATTGATGCAACCTCACCGGACCATTTTCGCTTTCAATATGGATGTCTCCTTTGCAGTTGCTAATGGAAACGGGGGCGTTTTCGGAATTAATCTTCAGGTTGTTGTTCAAGCCAATCATGTTCATGGGATAGTTATCGGTTTCCAGTTCAAAACAAACCCCTTCTGGTATCGATAGTTTTATCTGAGATGAACGGGTTTCTCTGTTTCCCATGTTGTCTACTTCATCCAGGATTAGTTTTAAAACTCCATCCGAATATTCAGCAGTAACGAAATCGAAGTAGTCGAAATTCTCTTCCGGTTCATCCAGATAGAGCATACCTTCAAGGCTAACTTTGTTATCATCGGATGCCGCAACGATTAGGGGAGCCATGTGGTTTTCCACCACAACCTTTGTAAGGGGCTCTTCGCTAAAGGTTCTTTGAAACAGTTTTTTGCTCATTTTTGTCTCCTTTTTATTATCATGTTTATTGCTTCGTCCACATCGACAAACCCCTCTTCCAGGTCTGCCAGAATATCGTTTACTTTTTCGGGACTCGGCTGTTTTTTGGTGATTACCGCGGTAATTTCTGCCAGTCGGTTTTTAATGGTTGGATATGAAATGCCAAGCTGGCTCTGCAGTTCTTTCAAATTGCCCTGAACCAAGAGAAATAACTTGATGAATTCCAGTTGACTTTCGCTAAATGCTGCCAGCCAACTATTTTCAAAGTTTCCTTTGTAGCTCACCTGGCAGCTCTCGCAATGGAGCTCTCTGATCTTCAGTTCATGCTTGCAAATGGGACAAGAAGTAATTTTCATTTTCACCATCCTTGATAATCTTAAGGTCAATATAAATATTATTGAGTTCTTGTCAAGCAGATTCTTAAGATTATTTATGTTTTGTGTGTCGATTTTTATCCACACTAGGAATAATAATAGTTTTTCCTTGCCCGAAAGCCTTAATCAAGTGTTAATCTACCCTTAATCAAGCGTTAATTATTAAGACTTGATTAAGGGTAGATTAACACTTGATTAACGCCTTGATGCAAGAAATGAATAAAAATCGGGTAAGGGAGTTGATTTAAACAAACAAAAAACTTGACAAAAGAGGGGTATTTTCTATCGTGAAAGTAGCTAAATATAATTCATTTTCATCTCATGGATAAAAGGGAGAAAAGCTTTGTTACTACAGAAGTATTTCGAATCTCGTTTCGAGCTGATTGACGAAGGGCTGAAACAAGCTCTGGATTTTGATAAAAAGCATGCCAAAGAGCTAAAAAAAGCCATGTTCGAAGCCGTAATCCCCGGAGGTAAACGTTGGCGTCCGTTACTACTACTTTCCATCTTTGAGATGCTTACCGGGTTTAAGAAAAACCGCCGCTTACCTGATGCAATAAAAGCTGCCGTTGCGGTAGAGCTGATGCATAACGCTTCGTTGGTTCACGACGACTTGCCTATCATTATGAACCGCCCCCTGCGTCGGGGTAGCCCTGCCTTGCACGTCGAATATGGCAACGCTGTAGCGATATTGGCATCAGATGCCCTATATACGCTTGCTTTTGAGGAAGTTGGACAGATAAAAGAAGCAGAGCAAGCTTTGAGTGTAACTCAGATACTGTCCACTTACGCAAAAAGTTATGGCATGGTGGGGGGACAAGCAGTGGACTTGTTAAACAAGCGTAAGTTGATGAAAATAAACACATTGCGTTACATTGATATGAAGAAGATCGGCTCGTTGTTGCAAGCTTCGGCCGACATAGCTTGCAGCCTATGCAACACCGATGATAACACACGTCAGATTATGAATGCCTATGCTTTAAATCTGGGGCTGGCGTATCAAATGATTGAAGATATCGAAGCAGATTATGCACGTGGCAGCGATGGTTTGGACGATGATTTTGTGCCGGTTTCCAAAGCCAGCTACACAGGTCTGCTGGGATTTGATAAAGCCCGAAAAACAGCAGAGGGGCTTTTGGACGAATCAGTGAGGATGATAAAGCCTTTTTCCGATACTGCAGTCCTCTTGGAATTTGTCTCCATGATAAAGGAACGGTTACCTTAATCGCTTATGATAGATATACATACGCACCTAATCCCAAACATTGACGATGGATCCAAGGATTTACAGGATTCACTGAAACAGCTTGCCAAAATGGCCGAAGGGGGAGTTAAGCGTGTTTATCTTACTTCTCACTATTTTAGGGGACACTATCAATATTCCAGAGACGAATATGACAAGCGTTTTAATCTCCTGATCGAAAAGGCAAAGGAAGAAAAGATAAATTTGGATATTCAGCCTGGTTTTGAAATATTTCTTCAGCCAGATATTATTACGGACATCCAGAAAAATTCACTTACCTTGGGGAATAGTCCTTATGTCCTGATAGAAAGTGAGCTAAACGGCTTGCCCAATGATTTTTACAACAACATCTACCCCCTTCTGCGAGCTGGGTATAAACCCATTCTGGCTCATGCAGAACGCTATGTAAGCATTATGCGCAAACCAGAAAGAGCTGAAAGCCTTAGCCATAGAAACATCTATATGCAAACCAACTCCGGTAGTCTGCTGGGGATGTATGGCGAAAAGGTGATGAAAACAGCCTGGACTTTGGTAAATAATGGCTGGACTCATTTTATCGCTTCAGACGATCATGTGCGGGGAACTTATTTTGCCAATTTTGAAGCCAGAGCTGAAGTGGAACGCCGAATAGATCATCACACCGCACATCTGCTTTTCCATGAGTATCCGGAAGCTATTGAAACGCAAGATATTATACCCTATCAATACGTTCATATTTATCGACCCTCGCACAGGCACAAACGCCGTAACTGGCTGCAGAGGCTTTTTGCATAGCGTTCTGATTACAGGAATCACCGGCTTAATTGGCCGAAATGTGCTGCGGGAGCTTTTGGAAAAACATCCGGAGTATAGTTATTGCGCTTTGGTTCGCCCGGGCACAGATGTTATTCGCTATCAGGAAGTTAGAACAAAAATCCGGATAGTTTACATAGACCTTTCCGATACGGAATCGCTGAAGGAATTTTTGTTTACTAACGACTTTGACACCATTATTCATATTGGAGCAATCAGAGGTGGCCGTAGGTTTAAAAAAGAGGACTATATTCGCAGCAATATCTCCAGCACCGAACAGATGGTGGAATATTGCCTTGCCAAAAATGCCCGCTTAGTCTTTTGCTCTTCGGTGGGTGTTTTTGGCGCAATCCCCATTGAGCTTCCTGCCGGAGCTGAAACAGAAAAAAACGCTGATAATTTGTATCATTACACCAAGATTGAATCGGAACGCATTATCAATAAAGCCATCCTGATTGGGTTAAACGCCGCCATTGTGCGTCCCAGTATTACTTATGGACAAGGTGATTTTGGTTTTCCCTTTCAACTGGTGAAAATGGTGAAGCAATACCGTTTCCCCCTAATCAATCGACGGATATGGATACATTTGACCCATATTGACTCTCTGGTTCAAGCGTTTGTATGGCTAACGGAAAACACTTGGAAAAGCGGCATCACCTTAACCGTGGCAGACCGGGAACCTGTTCAGCTTAATGCTTTGGTAAATTTTATCTCACGCCAGGTGCATGGAAAGAACTACCCCCGCACTCTGGTGTTTGACCGTTTGCTTTTTGCCTGGGGCGAAAAAATTGCCAGATGGCTGAAAAACGAATTGTGGATCAGTCGCTTTGAACTGATTTCCCAAAGCTGGTTTTATGATACCAGCCTCTATCATGAGATTGCCGAAAACGCCGGTATCAAAGCCCATTTTACTATTCCGGAATTTAAAATAACCATAGAGGATTTCCAAAAGCACTAATGGCTGTCCCGATAATTACAGATTGGGAGAAATATTTTAGCAATCCTCACGAAGGATTGGGCTCTTCCTATGAACGCATAATCCTTAACAATTTACTTTATAAAGTAGTAGATAACTACAATATCAACAATGCTTTGGAAACTCCTTCTTTTGGCTTTACAGGAATCAGCGGGATAAACTTGCTTAGCTTGGCAAAAAAGGGAGTGAAGATCACCCTTGAAGATCATAACCTTGAGAGACTGGACTTGATCAAAGGGCTTTGGGCGGAACTTAATATGGAGCTAACAGCAAAACTGAATGGCAGTTACCAGGTTTTGGACTACCCCGACAAGGCCTTTGATTTGGGTTATAATTTTTCCGCCTTGTGGTTTGTTAAAGACCTGCGGCAGTTCCTAAGCGAGCTTTGCCGGGCATGCTCCAAGGCGATTTTATTGTGCGTTCCCAACCGAAATGGGATTGGATATAAAATGCAGATAAAAGATTATAGCGCAAATAAATATCCCACGTTGAAACCTGAATCGCTGGACCCCTTGACCCTGAAGTATCTAATGCAGAAACAAGGCTGGAAGTTGAAAGCCGAGAATTATATTGATTGCCCGCCCTGGCCTGATATTGGCATGACAAAAGAGCTATTTTTGGGGAAAATTCTGGGGCGTAGCAAGCAAAACTGTTGTTCCTCCGAAGCCAAAGCATCTGATGATACAGTTTCGATCTTGCCCTATTACCAGGATGCAGACCCGGATTTTGCAGATAGAATGATGCGATATAGTTTCGTGGAGCAGGTGGCACCCAATTTTTTTAAAAAATACTGGGCGCATCATTACTACCTGCTGTTTACTCCAAAGGGATCTTGAGTTTTGATCCGAAAAAACCTGATTAGTCTTACCCTTGGCTCGTTTATAGGAATTATCCTATTGGCAGTATGGCTGTATTTTAATCCTATCCAGGAAATCTTAGCTCATTTTGCCACAGCAAATTACAAGTGGGTAATCGTGGCTTCGCTGGTTTACCTGTCTGCATATTTTCTACGGGCATGCCGCTGGCGTTTATTGATTCCCAGTAGTGCAAATCCGGGGATGTGGACAACCTGGCTTTATGCAATGGGTGGAAACTGGGTAAATTACCTTATCCCCATCCGCGCAGGTGACGTGGTTCGAGCCTGGTTTCTGAAACGCTTTCATCATGTCCCGATGTTAAAAGCCCTGCCTTCCGTTTTTATAGATAAGGCTTTTGACACCATTGCAATAGCCTTTATCATTATCATAATACCTTTCTCCGCCATCCAGATCAGCGTGCCGGTGATGATTTTGTTAGGCTTGTTGCTACTGGTGTTTTTGTTTACTTTGTTTCTGCTATTTTTTGCTGCCTGGCACAAGGATTTGGTAATCCGCATTATTCAGTTTTTGCTTGCCTGGCTGCCCCGCAAATTCAGAGCAAAAGTGAATATGGGAGTGGAAGTATTTGTTGTTGAGCTAAATATATTTGAACATCATCCTTTAAAGATATTATTTGCCCTGCTGTTAACTGCCCTGGGCATATTGTTGGACGGCCTGTATTTCTTTTTGTTGTTCAAAGCATTTGGAGTCCCCTATTCGTTCCCGTTGGCTTTATTGGGCTACACCCTGATAAATTTGTCCTATGCTCTGCCACAGCCCCCTGCGCAGCTTGGCAGTAATGAATGGATGATGATAATTGTCTTTAGTGTGGGATTTGGATTGACAAAGTCCACTGCCTCTGCAATTATGGCCTTCGCGCATATACTTACCGCAGCCTTAATGACTTTTTGGGGTGGAATTGCCTTTTTTATCCTTGGTCCGGAAGCACTTTCAAAGGTGTTCAAAGGTGAGAAACTAGAAGATTAGTGCAGTATAAGGCAAACATGCTTAGTATATTTAATAGTGAATGGAGATAAAATGACTAACGAAAACCTGATTAACGAGATTAACGAGCTGAGAAACCTGAAGCAAAACCTGCTAAATGAGATTCATCATACTATAATAGGACAGGATAGAGTGCTGAATGACGTTCTGATAGCCCTGTTTGCCAATGGACACATCTTGCTGGAAGGCGTTCCGGGATTGGCTAAGACACTGCTGATTTCGTCTTTGGCTCAAGCCTTAGCTCTGTCTTTTAGCCGTATCCAGTTTACTCCCGATCTGATGCCATCAGACATTACCGGAACTGATATCCTGGTCAACGATCCCGGCACAGAGCATAAACGTTTTGAATACATTAAAGGCCCCGTATTTGCCAATATCATTCTGGCAGACGAAATCAACCGGACTCCGCCAAAAACACAGGCAGCTTTGCTACAGGCAATGCAAGAATATGCCGTAACCAGCGGTAATGTTACCAGACCTCTTACCAAGCCATTTATTGTGATGGCTACGCAAAATCCGATTGAGCAGGAAGGAACTTATCCTTTGCCGGAAGCACAGTTGGATCGTTTTATGTTCTATATAAATATAGATTATCCCAGCCTAAGCGAAGAATTGCAAATTGCCGAAAGCACCACCGGAAATGCCGATACAGTAATAAAACCACAGCTTAGCGGAGCGCAGATAATAAGTTTTCAGCATGTCATCCGCAGCTTGCCGGTGAGTGAACATGTGCTGAAATATGCCGTTAATTTAGTGCGTAAGTCGCGCCCTAAAAGCAGTGATGCCTCCAAAGAAATAAAGCAATGGGTAGCTTGGGGAGCAGGACCTCGTGCCTCGCAATACCTGATTTTGGCAGCAAAAACAAAGGCAGCTTTGGAAGGCAGGCTTACCCCCGCAGAAGAGGACGTAAAAGCCGCTGCTATCAATGTGTTACAACATCGAATACTACCTTCGTTTGCTGCTCAGGCAGAGGGAATTGATCCAAGGCAAATCATCCAACACCTCCTGGAGGAATGATGAAAACCTTAATAACAGTAGCCTTACTACTGTCTATCTGCTTTTGTTTGCAGGGTCTTGATACAAAAATTCTGACTCAGCTTGCTCACATTAAAAGCTCGCAGGCTTTTAACATAAAATTTGATCATGATTTGGTTTATACCCGCAATGCAAACAACATTTGGGTATATTCCATCTTCAATCCCTGGTCTCCCAAACTGGAAGCCGGTTTTTATAGCCCCTTTCCTATTGAGGACATGGAAACTCATGCGGGGAATCACTTGTTTGTTGCATCGCGTGAACCTACAAATCAGATATTAAGCGTGGATTCGCTTTACACAGGCTCTCGTATCTTTTTCACACAGACAATTCTGGGGGACAAACTCACCCGCGAAGGTGCAACCATGTATGTGGCAGACAGGTTTAAAGGCATAGATATTGTAAACATTGGTGGTGGAACTATACGCGAAATTGTTTCCACTTTCAGTGAAAAATGGGGCATTAAGGATTTTGAAGCGCAATACCCCTATATTTATGCTTTAAACGATTTTGGCTTAGTTGCGGTTGACATTACCGATTTACAGAATCCACGTTCTATCGCCACAAATTATCAGCTTGTAGATGCAACATGTATGGCTAAAAATGCCAATACACTATGGGTTGGTGCAGGTAAAAACCTTTTTGCCTTCAATGTAACAAATCCCGCAACACCTATAGTAGTTACCAATATCAGAATGACCAACGAAATCCAGAAGCTTCGTGTGAAAGATAACAAGTTATTTGTAGCCTTGGGCCGTGGTGGAGTGAAAATCTTCGATATTGCCAATCCTTTGAAAGCAGAGGACATAAATAACATCTTTTTTAGTGTTCCCGTGTATGATATCTCTTTGGCAAACGACTACATATTTGTAGGCTTGGGCAAAGAGGGCTGGATGATTTATCAATACCGTTAAGCAGGAATAGGCATTCCCCCAAAAATTTAATGGTTACACGGATTTGACGGATTAAACAGATTAACACGGATATGTAGCATAATATCTTGTTTCGGAAGGGGACTAAACCGTTTTTTTTAAACACAAGCGCAAAGCTCACCCACCTTGTTAGCACCATAAGCTCATTTTTAAAACTCATAATCCGTGTTAATCTGTTTAATCCGTCAAATCCGTGTTACTATTAATATTGTAAGCATTGTGGTATCCAAAGATAGCAAATGGGCGTAGCTACTAAGCAGTTAATATGGTCATTACATCCTCCCTTTAGCCTCATCCAAAACACCAGCGATTTAACCCTCTAAAATAAAATCCTTTACAAAAAAGGGTCTTTAGAAACCGTGGGCTTTCTGAAATGTCGTTAGGAGATACTTATGTCAGACAAGGTGCGTGAAACCAGCAGCAAAGCTGCAATGAAAGAACTGAAAGAAGAATATCTTCGCATGCTCGAAGAATCCTTTCAAAACACAGCAGAAATCAAAAAGGGCGATGTAGTCGAAGCCCCCATCGTCAGTATCAGCGAACAATATCTGATTCTGAACTTGGGTGGAAAATTCGATGCTTACGCCGAAATCGGTGACTTTTCCGATGAAAAAGGTGTCCTTCATTACAAAGTTGGTGATAACATCAAAGGTTACGTTGTTGACCAGAACGATCAAGGCTTCGTTGTAGGTAAAAGCCTCACCAAGCAGTATGTGGACAAACAGTCCATTCTCGATGCTTACGAAAAGAAAATTCCTGTTCAGGGCAAGATTTACTCCCCCACCAAAGGCGGATTCAATGTAGATATTTTGGGAGCACGGGCTTTTTGCCCAGTATCCCAGGTTTCCTTGCATCCCGTGGAAGATACCGCCCAGTTTATTGGCAAGACCATGGATTTTTTAGTGATTGAGTGTTCGGAAAATTGTCGCCGGCTTGTGGTTTCTCACCGCCAACTGGCAGAACTGTTAGAAAAAGAGACCAAAGCAGCCGCTTTAGAGAATCTACAAGTTGGTAGCACGGTTAAAGGCACAGTGATGCGAATGACCAGCTTTGGTGCATTTGTAGAACTTGGTGGCATCGAGGGCTTGATGCATGTATCGGAAATATCTTGGCAACATGTGGTTAAGCCACAGGACGAGCTGAAAATTGGACAGGAAATGGACGTAAAGATTTTGGAAATTAAAGGCGATAAAATTGCCCTGTCCCGCAAAGCTTTGATGGAAAATCCTTTTACGCTTGCTCTTGCTGAATTGCATGAGGGCGATACCATCAGTTGCCGCATTCTGCGTTTGCACAATTTTGGTGCTTTTGCAGAGTTGCGTCCCGGGGTGGAAGGTTTAATTCCTGTATCCGAAATGAGCCGCAATCGCAATATTTCGCATCCCCGCGAAGTTTTGAAGGAAGGCGCATTGGTCGAGGTTCAAATCTTACGTATAGATGAAGACACCCGCAAGATTTCCTTATCTTTAAAAGCTCTGCAGGAAGACCCCTGGGATAAGATTGATGAGCTGGTGCAGCTGGAACAGCCTTTTGAAGGTACCGTGGAAAGCAGCACTAATTTTGGCATCTTTGTTACCATCACAGATGGCGTAACCGGCCTTCTTCCCCGCTCCAGAGTTCGCAAAACCGATAACTTTAAAACAGGTGACAAAACCACCTTAATGGTTACTGCCATCGATAAAGAAAACCATAGAATCACTTTGGACTACACCGATCGTACCGCAGATGAAGTAATTGAACCCCGTTCGCGTTTTGAAGAACATGCTCCTCGTGAACAGCGTAGCGGTGGTGGCGATAGCAGCTATCGTGGCGACCGCGGTTCTTCACCCCGTAAAGGTGGTGGCAGAGGCAGAAGCGATGAAGAATGGCGTAAATATGCCAATCAAAAGGCAGCCCCAAGCGAAGACAATCCCTTCAAAGACTTATAGAATTAACAAATAATGCAGCAGAAACCCAATCAGTTTATTAGGCTGCGTCAGCAAAAGCTGGAAAAGATCAAGGCCATGGGTATTGATCCCTATCCGGTGGAATCCTCACGCAGCCATTCTATTTCCAACCTGCTTTCCGATAAGGATAGCTGGATTGCCGCAGAAACCCAGGTTACAATAGCCGGACGCCTTGTGGCCATGCGCCGTCAGGGGAAATTGGGCTTTGGCAACATTGAAGATGCCAGCGGAAAGATTCAGATTTATGTTCAACAAAACTCCCTGGGCGAAGAGAACTACGAACTATTCAAACTTTGTGATTCAGGTGATTTTATCCAGGTAACCGGTATCCTGTTTTACACTCAGACGGGTGAATATTCGTTAAAGTGCACGTCCATAAAGCTGCTTGGTAAAAACATCCGCCCCCTACCGACCGTAAAAGAAAAGATCGAGGACGGCAAAACTATACGCTACGACGAATTTGCCGACATTGAACTCCGCTACCGTAAGCGCTATCTGGATTTACTTTTAAATCCGGAACACCGTAAGGTTTTTGAACTTAGGTCAAAGCTTGTTACTGCAATTAGGCACTTCATGGATGCCCGAGGCTATATTGAAGTGGAAACCCCCATCCTGCAGCCCTTGTATGGAGGAGCCAATGCCAGGCCCTTTACCACACATCACAACACCCTGGATGTGGATTTATACCTGCGCATTGCCACAGAGCTATACCTGAAAAGGCTTATTGTAGGCGGATTTGAGCGCGTTTATGAGATAGGAAAAAACTTTCGTAACGAAGGCATGGATAGAACCCACAATCCCGAATTTACCCTGATGGAGTTTTATGAAGCTTTTTCAGATTTAACCGGGATGATGGATATTGCCGAAGACCTGTTTAAGCACTTAGCTTGGGACATTGTAGGTAAAGATTCCTTTAAGTATCACGGTCATGAGGTTTGCCTCAGCGGAACCTGGCGAAGAGCCAGCATGCCAAAACTGGTAACAGAGAATCTGGGGTTTGAGGTGGAACAGGCCAGCTATGAGGAACTTTTCGCTTTTTGCACAAAAAAAGAAATCGAAATCCCCCAAGGCGCGGGCAAAGGCAAATTGATCTCGCTGCTATATGAGCACTTTGTAGAATCAAAACTCATCCAGCCTACCTTTGTCTGCGATTTCCCCAAAGAGATTTCACCCCTTGCAAAAACCAAACCCGGAAACCCCTTATTGGCAGACCGCTTTGAACTCATTATCGCTGGAAACGAATTCTCCAATGCCTTTAGCGAATTGAACGACCCCTTTGATCAAAGAGCAAGGCTGGAAGCCCAGGCCAAATTGCGGGAACTGGGCGATGACGAAGCCAACGTGGTGGATGAGGACTTTCTGGAAGCCCTGGAATATGGCATGCCGCCCATGGGTGGACAGGGTATTGGCATAGACAGACTTATTATGCTGCTTACCGAAAACGATTCTATTAAGGAAGTTATTCTTTTCCCCCAAATGAAGACAAGTTAAGCAACTAGTGTTGTGTCAAGTTACATATGTCGTAACAGCAATGTCGTTCCCGCGGAGGCGGGAATCCAGCCCTTGATAATNNGAGCTTTTTTTTGGGCTGGATTCCCGGCTCCGCGGGAACGACACCGTCAGAGTTGGCTTGACACAACACTAGATTTGTTTTAACTTACAATTTTTCAAATAGAGGCAGCTTGATTTCTGGTTGGTTGTGCTTGAATCATGAGATAGCTTTGAAGTGAGAAGGTTTGGTGAAAATTGTAAGTCAAAACTTTCCCGGTACTCCGGCACCGTTTTGACCTAAAAAACGACTCCATGCGCAGCAACTATAACTATCCAGCTATCTCTCATTCCACAGTCGCCAGACGATTATTCACTGTTCTCAGGTAGATTTTTTTGGTTAAAAAAATCCCTGAAAGAAGAGACAATTTCATTGTTTTCAAGGGCAAGAATGACTCCTTGGCTTAGGGGCTTATGCATCCTCTCTGCTAATCTTGGCTCCCAGCATATTCAGCTTTTCCTCAATTCGGTCGTAGCCACGATCAATGTGATAAATTCTGGATACAATTGTAGTTCCCTTGGCGACAATTCCAGCCAAAACCAAAGCTGCACTGGCGCGAAGGTCTGTGGCCATCACCTCTGCCCCACTCAGTGCTTTTACTCCTTTTATGGCTGCGATATTGCGTTCCATGCTGATGTTTGCCTGCAGGCGGTTTAGCTCTGCCACATGCATATAGCGATCGGGGAAAATGGTATCTTCCACAAAACTAACTCCATCCGCCAAGGTCATCAGCACCGTAAACTGGGCTTGTAAATCTGTAGGGAAGCCAGGATAGGGCAAAGTTAACAGGTTTACCGGTTTGATGCGGGAAGGGGGATTGATGGTGATGCTTCTGTCTAAAATATCAAATTCGCAGCCTACCTCTCTTAACTTGTCCAAAAGCGAAGTAAGGTGCGCCGGTTCGCAATTATCCACAGTTATGGGTGAAGTGCTCATGGCACCTGCCACCAAGAAAGTTCCGGCTTCAATGCGGTCTGGAATCATGCTCATCTCCACCGGGAAAAGGTCATCCACACCTTCAATGCAAAGGGTATTGGTTCCCTTACCGCTGATTTTGGCACCCATTTTGTTTAAAAGGTCTATGGTAGAATCCACTTCCGGCTCCAAGGCAGCATTGAACATTTTGCTGTGACCCTTGGCAAAAACGGCTGCCATCAGGGTATTGATAGTGGCTCCCACGCTTGATTTTTCGAAGTAAATATCTGCTCCAATTAGCCTATCCGCTTTGGCATGAATGTAGCCATGTTCAATTGAAATATTTGCGCCTAAGGCTTCCATGGCCTTCAGATGAAGGTCAACAGGTCTGGTTCCGATGGCACAACCACCCGGAAAGGATACTCTGGCTTCCTTTAAACGGGCTAATAATGGCCCTAAAACATAGATTGAAGCTCGCATTTTGCTTACCAATTCGTAGGGAGCTTCATGGAAGCAAACATCGCGGGAATCAATGCTCATGCTGCCTTTTTCGTAATCTACCCTGGCACCAATCACCCGCAAAAGGTGCGCCATGGTTTTTAAATCTATCAAGTTGGGGACATTGCGCAACACGGATTTACCCGGAGCCAGCAAAC
Organism: Cloacimonetes bacterium UBA6081; assembly: GCA_002428685.1. Lineage (GTDB taxonomy): Bacteria > Cloacimonadota > Cloacimonadia > Cloacimonadales > Cloacimonadaceae > Cloacimonas. The sequence goes on from DIXL01000085.1 coordinate 89,623, forward strand.
AAGCTGCCATAACCGGCAGGATCGCGTTTTTGGCTCCGCTGACCTTAATGGTTCCGGCCAAATTCCGGTTACCTTCTATTACAAATCTTTCCATTATTAATCCTTTATAAATATTATTTGATAAACAGATACCTGGCCAGTCCAGCCAGATCCGAAAAGCACTGAACGTTGTGCCAACCTTGCAGATTTGCCAAGTGTGTAATTGCTTCCTGTTGACCAGCACCGTGTTCCAGGGCTATAGTTCCGCTTGGTTTAAGATGGGATTTGGCCTGGCTTAGTATTTTGCGGTAGTAATCCAATCCATCAATTCCACCTAATAGGGCAGTAACCGGCTCATAGTCTTTTACTCTGGAATCCAACCGTTGCATTTCCTCAGCACTAATGTATGGCGGATTTGAAACAATCCAATCATATAAAATAGCTGTGCCTGGCCAGATGTCCTTGTGAAGGAAATTGATCTGGACCTTTAGTCTATCTGCATTGGTTTGGGCAACCGCCAAGGCATCCAGGCTAAGCTCAGTTGCATCAATGTTAGCAGAAGGACAGTTGGTTTTTAGTGCTATGGCAATGGTTCCGCTACCGGTACCAATATCCAGTATCTGCTCCTGCCCATGTAGCCGTGCTAAAACAAGCTCTACCAAACCTTCAGTTTCGGGACGCGGGATTAGGACTGCTGAGGTTACCAATAGTTCCAGGCCGTAAAACCAAGCTTTGCCGAGGACGTATTGCGGAGGCATGCCCTGGTTTAATTTAGCAAAATCATGGTTCAGGACTTGCTCTAATCCATCCGGAATAAGCTGCCTGCGGTTTAGCAGCATCTGTGGAATACTTTGCTGCAAATGATGCGAAAGGACAAATTGATAATCCGAAAAGGGCATGGAAAACTCATTTGCCAATTCTTTAGCAAGAGCCATCAGCTTGTCCAAAGTCATGAATCTGGGATGGGAGAAAGCAGCTTGCTAATGGATATCTGTCTGCCGCCTTTATCAAACTCCAGTTTGTCCGCTAAATGGTATAGCATGGATAAGCCTCGGCCATGTTCATCCAGATTTAGGGATGGTTCCTGGGCTACCTTCTTTAGCCAGCTTTCGTAATCAAAGCCATCGCCACTATCTTCCACTACTATTTTTATGGTATTATCTTCATGGTTGATGGAAAAGGAAAAGTGTAAGCGTTTATTGGCAATTTCGGGATCATGCAATTTGTCTCCAATCAGTTTTTGTAGATTGTCGTGATCCAATTGACGTTCACGGACGCTTAAGCCTAAGGTGCCATGGATAAAGGCATTGTAAACCATCTCATCTACACATATCAACAGCTCATTAATCACGGTTGTCTTTATATGGAAATTACTGCGTAAAAAAGAATTAAACACCTTGGAAATAGCAAACTTGGAAAAATGCTTGGGATTGAAGACAAACTTAAAATCGGCCAAATCCAGATGTGAATAGAATTCGCTATAATCCATCCGGTTACGTTTACGTTCCTGGAGGGTGTGAATGGAGCGGACTATTTGCTTGGTGTCTATTGGCTTGCTTATAAAATCTGAGGCACCAAGCCGGATGGCTTCCAAAAAGTAATCTCGGTCAAGATATCCAGTCATCAGGATTACATCTATTTCGCGGTCAAAATCGCTACGAATTCTTCCTAAAAAATCCAAACCGGTTATTCCTGGCATTTCAATATCGCAGATTACCACATCAAAAGGTTCAGAATGAACCTTCCGTAAGGCATCACTGGCATTAAAAGCAGAATCTACTACAAATCCGCTGATTTCTAACATAGCCGATAAACTGGATACAATAGCTATGCTATCATCCACAACAAGAATGCGAGGGTGTTTCATCTCAGCCCAAGTTTACGGTAAACAATTGGTTCAGCTTTAGCATAGAGAATAGTTCGTAAACGTTGCTAGAGCTGCGGATTACCTCAATTTCTCCGCCCGTTGAAATAAAATCCTTATAAAACAGTAATATTTTGCCAATTCCAGTGGAACTGATGTTGCGGCAATCCAGCAAGTCAAGCTCTAAAAGAGTGCATTTGGAAGCCAGAACTTCACTTAATTTTTCTTGCAGAAGATGGGCATTTTCACTGTTTAGAATGCCGTCTATCTTCATGCTGGCGATGTTACCTGTGATAGAGAGATCAATATTCATTTCATTCTCCTTGGGCTTTTTCTTGACTTTTGCCTTTATCTGGAGCTTTCCATTGTTTGTCAAGCTTTTATTCAAAATAACCTCTAATTCTTTTTAAAATGGCATTCTGGATATTGGAGGGGCAAATCTCGTATTTTTTAAATTCCAAGGTGTAAACTGCCCTTCCCTGGCTGATGGACCTTATCCGGGTAGAATATCCAAACAATTCGGAAAGAGGCACTTCCGCCACAATTTCCTGTTGATAATCATTATGCCGGCGCATAACATCGATCTTTCCCCGTTTGGAATTGATATCACTGATGATATCACCCACGAAGTCATCTGGAGAAAGCACTGTAAGCAACATTATTGGTTCCATCAAAACAGGTGAAGCGGTTCGCAATCCTTTTCCCACTGCAATTCCTGTGGCAATACGAAAAGCCAGTTCCGTAGAATCCACAGGATTATAATCACCGTCAATTAGCTCAATTTTCACTCTCTCTACATTCCCGCTAATCAGGGGACCGTCGTTTAGCGCATTAATTGCGGCTTCCTCTATTGCCTTCCAGTATTCTGTAGGGATAGTAAATTCATTGAGATGGTTGATAAACAAATTCTTTTCTTCGTCTGGAAGGTCTTTTTGAGCCAGAGGACTAAGCCGGAATTGCACCGAAGCATAGTTTCCCTTTCCGTTCAGGTCACGCACAAAAGTCTCGCCACAAACGGCTTCACGGGTTATAGTTTCTTTGTATGAAACATGGGGATTACCCACATTTACGCAAACGCCAAATTCACGGCGAAGCCGGTCCACAATTATATCCAAGTGCAATTCCCCCATCCCCGAAATCAAAGTTTGCCCGCTGTCTTTATCAATATGGACTTTAAAGGTCGGGTCTTCTTCTTCCAAACGCCCCAGCGCAATACCTAAATTTTCTTGATCTGCCTTTGTTTTTGGCTCGATAGCCTCAGATATTACAGAATCGGGGAAGTGCATTTTCGATAGTAATATGTCAATATTTCCATCGGTTAAAGTATCACCGGTCATTAGTAGTTTTGATCCTACAACAGCTCCTATATCACCGGCGTGCAGATTATCCAGGTCATTTTTGCGGTTACTCATCATTTGTAACATGCGGGAAACTCTTTCCCTCTTGCCATTGGTTTGATTCAGCACCGTGCCCCCTTTTTTAAGGGTGCCGGAGTAAACTCTTATGTAAACCAGTCTTCCCACATATTTATCTATTTGCACTTTGAAAGCAAGAGCTACAAAAGGCCCATGGGGATCTGCATCTATACTGATGGAATCGTGCTCTATAGGCGTAAATCCATGAGTTAAGCCAATATCCAGTGGTGAAGGCAGAAAATCGCACACAGCATCCAATAGAAGCTGTAAACCCTTATTCTTAAGTGAACTCCCACACAATACAGGTATAAAACGATTGGCAATTGTCCCCTTGCGGATAGCTTCCCTTAGCAGCGATTCTGGCACTTCCTTACCCTCCAGAAACAGCATCATCAGTTCATCACTAAATTCGCTAACTGCTTCCAGCAGGCTTTCACGCATGTATGTGGCTGTTTCAAGCATGTTATCTGGTATGGGTGATAGCTTTACATCGTAGCCACAGGTAAGCGGATCAAAGCCCCAAGCTTGCATAGAAATCAAATCTATCACACCCTCGAAATTATCTTCTTTGCCAATAGGAATATTGATGGGATGAGCGAATGGGGTCAGACGTTCGTGTATCATCTGAACCACACGTTCGTAGTCGGCACCAATTCTATCCATTTTATTTATATACACAAGCAGGGGAACCTTGTATCTATCGGCCTGATGCCAAACAGTTTCGGATTGCGGCTCCACCCCACTCACAGCACAAAACACTGCAATAGCCCCATCTAAAACACGCAGTGAACGTTCCACCTCCGCAGTAAAATCCACGTGTCCGGGAGTATCTATAATGTTTATCTGCTTGTCTTTCCACATGCAAGTGACTGTGGCTGAAGTAATGGTGATTCCTCTTTCCCGTTCCTGTTCCATCCAATCCGTAAAAGCGTTGCCATCATGCACTTCGCCCATTCTGTGAAGAAAGCCGGTATAGAACAGAATCCGTTCGGTAGTTGTGGTTTTCCCCGCATCAATGTGCGCCATAATGCCTATATTGCGTATTTTGGAAAGCGGACTATCCGCATCGCCGTTCATAATAAAATCCTTATTAATGCTTTATTAGAACCAATAAAACGAGGGCGGATTGTTTGTCTATGAAAAAAGGTGTCAGGTGTCAGGTATTAGGTGTCAGGTGTCAGGAGACAGGTAACAGGTATAAGGTGTGCCCTGTTACCTGACACCTGACACCTGACACCTTAATCATTCGTATCTCAAAGCATCTATCAAATTCAGATTGGCAGCTTTGGAGGCAGGATACCAACCGAAAAACACCCCTATTGCCATGGAAAAACCTACTGATAAGAGAACAGACCAGGGAGTTACGGCTACGCTCCATTTCATAATATCACCCACCACTTTGGCTGCCCCAAAACCAAGCAGAATCCCGAGAAAGCCACCCATAATGCTAATTGCGGCAGCTTCAATGATAAATTGCAACATCACATCTCGTTTACCGGCACCTACTGCCATGCGTATCCCAATTTCCTTGATGCGCTCTGTAACCGAAACCAACATAATGTTCATAATGCCGATTCCACCCACTAAAAGCGAGATTCCAGCTATGGAAGCAAGCAAAATAGTAAGCGTATTGGAAACCTTGTTGGCTGTATCAGCAAGGTCAGTTTGGGTGCGCACGGCAAATTCTTCGCTGGTGGTGCCACGATGACGCCCTTGCAACAGATCCAGGATATCTTGTTGCACCAGCGGAATATCCTCTTTGCTCTGAGCCGAAACAAGTACCATCATATTACGCCAATGCTGACCCAATAATCTTGCATAAACCGTTGTGTATGGCGCAATAACCGTATCATCCTGGTCGGAACCCATCACGTTTTGCCCCTTGGATACCAAGACGCCTTTAATGGTGAAGGGAATATTGCGGATGCGGATGATTTTATCCACAGGGTCGATATCTCCAAACAAATTGTCTGCCACGGTTTTACCAATAACGCATACTTTGGCTCCGTTTTCCACATCCGAAGCATGAAACAAATCTCCACTGCTAACTTTCATATCGCGGATAAAGAAATAATCTGCGTCAACCCCCATAACTCCGGTTCGCCAGTTATTGCCTTCATATTTTAGCTGTCCAAAAGTATTATAAACCGGTGAAGCATAAAGCACTCGGTCCACTTGATTGCGAATTGCTTCCACATCAGCCAGTTCCAACAGATTTCCGCTACCTGCTGCCTGGCGAACATTAGAGCCGGACTGAGTGAAATTCACTGTTATCATTATCACATTGGTGCCCATAGAGTTAACCTGGTCTTCCACTATTTTTTTGGCACCTTGTCCAATTGCCAACATGGTTATAACTGCTGCGACTCCAATAATAATGCCTAACATCGTTAAAAATGTTCTGGTTTTATTGCGTGTAAGGGATTTAAGCGCGATTCTGATGATACCGAAAACTGACATTATTCCTCCTCATCCAGGCGAGGTAATTTCGCCAGATCATCTATGGCAATGCGGGGATTGGGATTAATCTTGTCGCTGATAATGCGGCCATCCCTAAAGGTTATTTGCCTGTCTGCATATTGGGCTATATCGTTTTCATGCGTTACCAGAACAATGGTTTTGCCCTCGCGGTGCAACTCTTGAAAAACAGCCATAACCTCCACGCTGGTTCTGGTATCCAGGTTTCCCGTCGGTTCATCTGCCAGAATAAACACAGGATTATTCACAATGGCTCTGGCTATGGCCACACGTTGTTGTTGTCCACCAGAAAGCTGATTGGGAAAGTGTTTTGCCCTGTCTTTTATGCCCACAACCGTTAGCGCATGCATGGCTTTTTCATGGCGTTCGTGCAGGTTGCATTTACGGCAATATAAAAGAGGTAATTCCACGTTTTCCAATGCAGTGGTTCGCGGTAGTAAGTAAAAACTTTGGAACACATAACCAATTTTCTGGTTGCGAATTTGTGCCAAATCCATTTCGTTAATAGTATGCACAGGGATTTCGTCCAGAATATATGAGCCTGACGAAGGTTTATCCAGACAGCCAAGCAGATTCATGAAAGTGGTTTTACCGCTTCCGCTTGCACCCATTATGGCAATAAACTCACCTTCATTTATGCTCAAATCAATCCCTCGCAGCGCATGCACATGGATATCCCCCATCGTGTATGTTTTACTTAGGTTTTGTGTTTGTAATAATTGCTTTACCATTATTCTATCCACATCAGCTAAAATCGTCTCATACCAGGGCCACTATTCGTTTGGGTAGTAGTAGTTGTTTTAGCATCTTTGTAATTAACTCCGATTATTAATACTGCCTTAGCATCAATCCCATCCAATACTTCCACATTGGCTCCATCGGAAATACCGGTCTTTACGGGAAGCGGTTTGGGTGTATTTCCATCCATAACCCATACAACACTGGTTTTGGATTTAAGCCTGTTGCCTGTCATGCCAGCATTCATAGTTCCAGCATTGCTTTTTGCTCTTTGCATCGCCGGATTTTTTGTTGCTGATTTAGCAATGGAGTTTAGCTTGGGACTGTCGTTATTTATGCTTTTGGGAGTTCCGGATTTAATTGATTCGTTTTTTGCAGGGTTCTGAGCCTCTGCTTTCGCTTTTGCAGCGGCTGCCATCATAGCATTTTTTCCTGCATTAAGCAGTTCATCATCCCATTTTAGCCCAAATAATTCCCAGATTTCCTTACTTGGTTTAAACCTGGTGGCAGATTCGGGAATGCGCAGGGCATTATCTTTGGACTGGATAACAATTGTTACGTTTGTAGTCATCCCCGGAAGCAACTTTCGCTCGGGATTGCTGGCATCAATTATCACGCTGTAGGAAACAACATTGGATTCTGTATTGGGATTCAGCCTGATCTGTTTCACTTCTCCGTTGAATTTATTGGCAGGATGTGCATCCACACTAAATTCTACCGGTAAGCCAACTTGAATCTTTCCGATGTCAGCTTCATCCACATTGGCGGTAATTTGCATCTGATCAAGGTTGTTGGCAATGGTAAAGAGTGTGGGGGAACTCATGCTGGCTGCCACAGTTTGCCCTTCATCCACATCCCGCGAAACAATTACTCCATCAATGGGGCTGGTAATATAGGCATTGTCCAGATTCTTCTGAGCTCTTTGTAAGGTTAGCCTTGCGTTGGCAACGTTTTGCTTCGCTGTATCCGCCTTAAACTGGGCTTTTAAAACGTCGTATTCGGGAGTCATGTTCTTTTTAAGCAATTCTTTCAGCAAGTCGTAATCCAACTGAGCTTCATTCATAGCAGTAATAGCCTTTGCCAAGTCCCCTTTAGTGGCTTCCAGATTTGTCTGCAAAATTTCGGTATCAAGTTTTGCCAGGAGTTCGCCCTTTTTCACCCTGTCATTAAAATCCTTGTAAATCTTGGCGATTTTGCCACTAACTTCGGTTCCCACGGTTACCAGCACATAGGGATTCAGCGAACCGGTAGCGGTTACGACTTCTCTTATTTCGCCAGAGGTGGGAGTTGCAGTTCTCCATTCAGGCTGATTTTTGGCTTTACGATAGCGTCCCCAGATGATTATAGCGGCTACAATAAGCGCAACTACCACGAGATACTTAATATACTTTTTCATCATTTTTCCTATAGACTTGATTTTCTTTTTCTTACCACTTTCCTAATATCGGTTCGGAAAGAAGGTGGTTGATGGCTTCCTGTTTGGCAATAATCTGATAACGATTGGCATTATAAGCGATGTCGGCATCAATGTAATCGGTGCGGGTTTTATCCAGCTCCAGCAATTCTATCAAACCAAGCCTGTAGCGTTCTTCGGCTTGGGTAATCTGTTCGCGGGATTGAGCCAGCTTATCCGTGTAGAGTTCATTCATCCTTAGCAGGTATTGCAATTCCTGCACGTTACTATTGTAATCACGCAGAATCTGATCGTTTTTTTCATCTACTGCAAGCTTTGATAGCTGGCGGATAATTTTGGTGCGGGAAGTGTTTTCCCCGTTTTTAAAATAGTTCAAAAGTGGGTAGCTGAGCGAAAGGCTAACCCCATGATTGGTATTGTATCGGTCAAAATCAAAATCTGCTCCGCTTACGGTTCTATCATAGTTATAAGCAAGATTTACCCTGGGAAAATTATCCAGCTTATTCTGTTTCAGCTCCAGTTCGTTGCGTTTCAATTCTTGATTTAAGATAATCACATCAGCGGTTTTCTCAGGTGCACAACTGGGTAACTGTTTATCCAAAACTGGCTCCAGATCGGCCAATTGATAGCCTTCATCGTTCATCTGCACCAGCGCAAACAGCCGGCTACGGGCATTGGAAATTGTGTTTTCCAGCTGCATTATGGCAATATTGGAATTCAGAACGGCAATCTCGCTTTGTTTAACCTCAAAAGGGGTGGTTTTACCCAGTTGCAACATTACCTTGCTCTGCTCCCACACCCGGGTTTGAATCTGCAGGTTTTCTTCCAGAGAACTGCGCTGCCTGGCTGCGTTTAACACTTCTATATAGGCAGTAAACACCTGATAGGCATAGCTGCGACGGGCACTATTCAACCTCAGCTCTGCAATTCTATTTTCCAGAGAAGCATAACGGTAATTAAAATAACTTGCATCGTTTAAACTGATAGTTTTGCTGATGGATAGTCCAGCAGAACTACTTAGCTTGTCTCCACCGGGAAGAGGATCAAAATCCTTCTTTACTCCCGCATTAGCAGATGCATCGGGAAGTAAATTCCATTTTGCCGAATTTAACGAAGAGGTGGCAGAAGCACTGTTCAATTCGCTCTTTTGCAAACTGAAACTTTGCTTCATTCCATGGCTGATAAGGTCGTCCAATTGATACTGTTGCGCTACCAGAAACACAGGCAGTAGCAGGATAATTACTATGATAGTTCTCATTTCCCCTCTAATCAATCTTATTTTTTTAAAACATATAAAACAAATCTGTTCATTGGTGGATTCTGATTCCACTCTTATATACTAAGGCTGTGGTAGTATCCTGCAAAGAATTATTTCGCCCCTGCCTGAAACATGGTTTTAATACGGAATTATTATGGACTAAGTCCGTATTTATTCTGTATTGATACCGTAATTAGAGCAAGGAAGAACTTTTATAGATGGTTAGCTTTAACTGCCTAAGAAATCTCTTGCCTTTAAAGCGGCCTGCATTTTTTTGGCTTTTATAAACTAAATCAATATAGGAGATAATAATGGCTTTCAATCTTAGAAACCGCCACTTCCTCACCCTGATGGATTTTAGCCCCAAAGAGATTCAATTCCTGCTGGATTTGTCGCTGGAGCTTAAAAAAGCAAAATATGCCGGAACCGAACAGCAAAAACTAAAGGGCAAAAACATCGCCCTCATCTTTGAAAAAGACAGCACCCGCACCCGCTGTGCTTTTGAAGTTGCAGCTTTGGATCAAGGTGCTCACGTAACTTATCTTGGCCCCACCGGAAGCCAAATGGGCAAGAAAGAATCCATTGCCGATACCGCCAGAGTGCTGGGACGCATGTATGACGGTATAGAATACCGCGGTTATGGACAGGAAATTGTGGAAGAACTTGCCAAATACGCCGGTGTGCCGGTTTGGAACGGCCTGACAACCGAAGACCACCCCACCCAGGTTTTGGCCGATTTTATGACTGCTATGGAACACCTGAATAAGCCTACCAATGAAATGGTGTTTGTGTATGCAGGAGATGGTCGAAATAACGTGGCAAATGCTCTGATGATCGGAGCGGCTAAAACCGGAATGGACTTCCGTATTGTAGCCCCCAAATCCCTGTTCCCCGAAAAGAATCTGCTGGCCAAATGCAAAGAAGCAGCCAAAGAAACCGGTGCTAAGATTACCATTACAGACGACATTGCCAAAGGCGTTAAAGGCGCAGATGTGATCTATACCGACGTTTGGGTTTCCATGGGCGAACCGGATAGCGTTTGGGAAAGCCGGATAAAACTGCTGAAACCCTATCAGGTGAATGCAGCCATGATGAAACTAACCGGCAAAACCACTACCCTCTTTATGCACTGCCTGCCTGCTTTCCACGATCTGAAAACCAAGATTGGTAAAGAAATTTACGAAAAGTATGGCCTTAAGGGCATGGAAGTATCGGATGAAGTGTTCGAAGGGCCAAATTCCGTAGTCTTTGATGAAGCCGAAAACCGCATGCACACCATTAAAGCTGTGATGGTGGCTACGCTGGGAGCATAAAAAAAATAAATGCATCTTAAATAGTATCAAATGCCTATCAAAAATACACTCCCGGAGTTTAACTGCTTCGGGATTGTTGTTTTTAGTCTCCTAATCTCAATTGAGTCTCCACATATATATAGACGATGAAGTATCTAAAAAAGGAGACAACCATGAAAGTTCAATTTAAAAACATGTTGAAGGCTTACAGTGGCACTTGCGATGGGCTGGTTTATTATTACAATCCGCGCATTGACAAAGTTGTATGCCGCAAAAACACACGCCCCAAAGAAAGCAGTAGTAATCGCAGGCTTAGTGCAATTAGCAAAAACCTGAAATCATTACATGTATCCGATGGTTACAAGGAGGATTTGAAGCTCTATGTGGCCATGTTCGAGCAGAAACATCACGAAGACAAGCTGGTTACCTGGAGCAATGCCTTCAACAAACTGATGTTTGCCATGGCCAAACAAAATAATCTTGATCTTGCCATCCTAACCCGTGAACAAATCTATGCTAACAACCTGCCCTGCATAAGCATAGCCCAAAGTGTGGAAGCGGGATTACTTCCCCACGTAGATGGCTATCAACGTTTAATGAGTAATATGTAGAATCTCCTCGATAAACTGATTGACACAAAAAGCCATTAATATAGTTTGGAATCAAAGTGAAATTACTGGAGAAATAATATGAACGACCAGTTGCAAGACCTTTTAAAGCGTATATATGAAGAAGGCGTGGCAAAAGCCAATGCCGAAGCTGAAAAGATTATTAACGAGGCCAAGGCAAAAGCTGATGAGCTAATTGCCAATGCCACTGCCGAAGCGGCTAACACTATTGCGGCGGCGGAAAAACAAGCGGCTGACATGAAAAAGAACACGGAATCAGACCTTAGCATGGCTGCCAACCACTCTCTAAATGCGGTAAAGCAAAAAATCACCGAACTAATCCTGTCTCAAACGCTAAACGCCAAACTTGGAGCCACTTTCAACGATGCAGAATTTCTGAAAAAGCTGATCTATGAAGCTCTGACTGCCTGGAAGGCTAATAGTGCATCCGGTACTATCACAATTAGCGAAGCTATGAAACCTAGGCTGGATGATTATTACCTGAACTCCCTGAAAGTGCTGTTTGACAACAAACTACAGATTGATTTCAGCCCCACTATGAAGCACGGATTTAGCCTGGCACCAGCGGACGGAACCTATAAACTGAGCTTTAATGATGAGGATTTTGCCAATCTGTTCAAAACTTATTTGCGCCCGCGCACCAAAGAGTTGCTCTTTGGGTCTTAAACCATGAATCAGGAATACTTTTATTTTATCTCTGGGTTGCCAAACATCAGTTTTGAAGATACAAAACAGGTGTTGACGATAGAGCAGTTTCGGATAGAAGCAAAAACGCAGCTAAGTGCATCGGATTTTTCCCTATTGGCGATTATGCACCTGCCTCAGGATTTGGACAATCTGCTGGCTGTGCTGTATAAAACCAAAACAGGGCTAAATCCTGAAGGGCTTTTTGCTGAAAGCGACTGGGAAAACTATCTGGCCTATCTAAAAGCCGTGATGGATAATCCCCGCCTGGAATGCCCTGCCGAGTTCTCTGCTTTGCCTCAGTTTGTGTCTGATACCATAAGCAAGGTATTGAATCAGGAAGATAGACAAGAGCTTATCGTAACAGAACAAGAACTTGTGGAGCAGTTTTATGCTTGGGCTGCCAAGCACCACAATCAGTTTATTGTGCAGTGGTTTGCCTATGATGCTCATCTGCGCAATATTCTATCTGCCATATCAGGTAGGAAATTTAACCTGCCCTATGCAAAGTATCTGGTGGGCAAAGATGAAACTGTGGACAAACTGGCCAAAAGCCATGCGGCTGATTTTGGTTTGGGCAAGGCTGATGAATTGTTTGAAGCTTTAACCCGGATCTATGAACAGAATAACATTTTATTTAGAGAAAAAGGATACGATGTCCTGCGCTGGAAATGGATTGATAACCAGAACTTCTTCAATTACTTTAATATTGACCGCATACTGGGTTATTATTGCAAGCTGCGCATCCTTTCCCGTTGGCTGAAGGCCGATCCAAACCTTGGAAAAGAAGTTTTTCATGATACTCTGGATGCTTTACAAAACAGCTTTTCCTTTCCCGAAGATTTTAACATTAAAAGCGTAAAGAAACATTAGAAGGTAATAGATATGACCAAAGGAATCGTAAAAGGTATTATCGCCAACCTCGTTTTTGTAGAGGTGGATGGCCCTGTGGCACAAAACGAGATTTGCTATATTAATCTGGAAGGCACAAAGTTGATGGCTGAGGTAATAAAAGTGATGGGAAACGTGGCCTATACGCAAGTGTTTGAAAGCACTCGCGGCCTAAAACCGGGTGCCCCGGTGGAATTTACCAAACATATGTTGCAGGTGAAACTTGGACCCGGAATGCTATCCAAAAACTATGACGGCTTGCAAGACGACCTTAACAAAATGGAAGGCATGTTCCTTACCCGCGGAGAATACACCGATCCCCTGGATGAAACTGCGCTGTGGGATTTTACACCCCTTGTAAAAGTAGGTGATGAAGTTGGAGCAGGTGATTGGCTTGGTGAAGTTCCCGAAAATTGGTTGAAACACAAAATCATGCTTCCCTTTGTGATGGAAGATAAATACAAGATCACCTGGATTGCTGATGCCGGTAAGTATCGCATTATAGACACAATTGCCAAGGTGGAAAACAGCGAAGGCCAAAGCCAGGATATCACCATGGTTCAATATTGGCCGGTAAAATTGGCGGTTCACTGCTACAAACACAAGCCACGTCCCTTTAAAATGATGGAAACAGGGATGCGCTGTATTGATACCCTAAATCCCATTGCCGAAGGTGGAACAGGCTTTACTCCCGGGCCGTTCGGAGCCGGAAAAACCGTGTTGCAGCATCTGATCTCACAACATGCAGAAGCAGATTTGATAATAGTTGCTGCCTGTGGAGAACGTGCCAATGAAGTGGTGGAACTATTTGTAGATTTCCCCAAATTGGAAGACCCTCGCACCGGGCGCAAGTTGATTGAACGCACCATTATTATCTGCAACACCTCAAACATGCCTGTGGCAGCACGTGAAGCCTCGGTTTACACCGCTATGTCCATAGCCGAATATTATCGCAGTATGGGCTTAAGAATCCTTTTGCTGGCAGATTCCACCTCGCGTTGGGCTCAAGCCTTGCGTGAAATGAGCAACCGCATGGAAGAATTGCCTGGCCCCGATGCCTATCCCATGGACTTGCCTGCTATTATTTCAAACTTCTATTCCCGCGCCGGATATGTGAATCTGAACAACGATGTCCCCGGCTCAATCACTTTTTTGGGAGCTGTTTCTCCTCCCGGCGGAAACTTGAAAGAACCTGTTACGGAAGCGACCAAAAAGGTGGCACGCTGTTTTTACAGTCTGTCGCAGGAACGCGCTGACAGTAAACGCTACCCCGCGGTTGACCCCATTGATTCCTATTCCAAATACCTTGATTATGAGGAAGTTCAGGACTATCTGAACAAACACATCCATCCGCATTGGGTGCAGGATGTTTTGCTTACCAAGAACTATCTGCTGCGCGGCAAAGAAGCCAGCGATCAGATAAACATTTTGGGTGATGACGGAGTCCCCTTGGAATATCATGACCGCATGTGGAAAAGCGAGGTGATAGACAGAATCATCCTGATGCAAGATGGTTTTGATAAAATTGACAAAGCCACCCCTATGAAACGTCAGGCTTATATGCTGGAAATGGTGTTGAGCGTGTGCAAAACCGGCTTTGGGTTTGAGTCTTACGAAGACGTTCAACCCTTCTATTCACGCATGATAAACACTCTTAAGCAGATGAATTATACCGAGTTTTTAAGCGAAGGATTTAAAGAATACGAATCCCAACTCAATTCCATTGTGGAAGAAAGGAAGGTGAAATAATGGCTGGGACTGCATTCCAAAAGATTTATACAAAACTAAATCAAATCACCAAGGCTACCTGCTCTGTTACGGCCACTGGAATAGGCTATGAAGAACTTGCCACTGTCAGCGGACGCCTGGCTCAAGTGGTGAAAATCATTGGCGACACGGTTACATTACAGATATTTAGCGGAACCGAAAATATTGGCACCGATGCCGAAGTGATCTTCTTTGGACGTCCGCCCACGCTAAAGGTTGGTGAGCAACTTTCCGGCAGGTTCTTTAATGCTTATGGCGATCCCATTGATGGCGGACCAGCTATAGAGGGAAAAGAAGTGGAAATCGGAGGTCCCTCGGTAAACCCCGTGCGCCGTATGGAACCCTCAGAATTCATCGCAACCGGTATTGCCGGAATAGATTTGAACAACCCGCTGGTTACCGGACAAAAGATACCTTTCTTTGCCGATCCGGATCAGCCCTATAACCAGGTGATGGCAACTGTGGCTCTCAGAGCCCAAAGCGACAAGATTATTCTGGGTGGCATGGGGCTTTCCAACGACGATTATCTATTCTATAAATCCACCTTCGAAAATGCCGGAGTTATAGACAAGATCATCTCTTTTGTAAATACAACCGATGATCCGCCCGTGGAAAGATTGCTGGTTCCCGATATGGCCTTGGCTGCGGCAGAATACTTTGCCCTGGAAAAGAACGAAAAAGTGCTTGTCTTGCTAACAGATCTAACGCTTTACTGCGATGCGCTGTCAATAGTATCAAACCGCATGGATCAAATTCCTTCCAAGGACAGCATGCCCGGCTCATTATATAGTGATCTGGCCAAGATTTACGAAAAAGCCGTGCAGTTTCCAGATGGTGGCTCTATCACAATTATTGCAGTAACAACCATTTCCGGAGGCGATATCACCCATGCAATCCCAGATAACACAGGCTATATAACTGAAGGTCAGCTATTCCTGCGTAAAGATACGGACATCGGTAAGGTAATTATTGATCCTGCCAGGTCTCTTTCCCGTCTAAAGACCAAAGTTATGGGTATTAAAACTCGTGCCGATCACCCCAAAGTGATGGAAACTTCAGTGCGCCTAAATGCAGATGCCCTTAAGGCTAAAACCAAAATGGAGAACGGCTTTGACCTTACCGATTATGAAGAACGCGCCATGAAGTTTTCTCACGATTATGCCAATCAGATATTGGCAATTGATGTAAATATTGGCCCGGAAGAGATGCTGGATGTAACCTGGGGCTTGTTCCAGAAATACTTCACGCGTGAAGAAGTGGCAATTAAAGAAGAATTTATGAAGCTCTATTGGAAAAAAGCATGAATTTGAAATTCCAATACAATAAAATCTCCCAAATCCAGCTTACCAAACAACTGGACATCAGAATTAAGGCTTTGCCTACCTTGAAAAATAAGGAATCCGCCCTGAGGGCAGAGGTGAAAAAAGCCAAGGATACTGCCAAAGAGCTTGATAATAAAATCAGGTCCCGAACCGCTGAAATGGAAGAATTTATGAAGCTGTTTGCCGAGTTCGATTCCAGCTTGGTGCAGATTAAACAGGTAGAAAT
Organism: Cloacimonetes bacterium UBA6081; assembly: GCA_002428685.1. GTDB lineage: Bacteria > Cloacimonadota > Cloacimonadia > Cloacimonadales > Cloacimonadaceae > Cloacimonas. The sequence continues at coordinate 105,580 of DIXL01000085.1, forward strand.
AAAAACGCGTAAAATTGCCGGCGTAAAGATACCTGTTTTGGGAGAACTGGAGTTTGTTATTCAGCCTTACAACCTGTTTAAAGCCCCTTCCTGGTTTCCAGAGGGAATCATGATGCTGCAAGACCTTTCCCGGCTTCAAATAGAGCGGGATTTCTTTATTCGCAAAATGCTGATTTTGGAACAGGTGCGCAAAAAGACCACCCAGAAGGTTAATCTTTACGAAAAAGTGCAAATTCCAGCCTATGAAGAAGCCATCATGAAAATCAAACGTTATCTGGAAGACGAAGAGAACCTGTCCAAGGCCGGTCAGAAAATCCTTAAAGGCCGTTTGAGCAAGGAGGAAGGCGCATGATAGAAAAAATGCTTAAATACTCCTTTGTGCTGTATCATGGGGATTACACTGCCTTCATCGCCGATCTGCAAAAGCTCGGCATGGTTCACATTATTCGGAATACCGATCAAAAAACAGATAGCCAGATGTTTAACCTGGAACTGATTAAGGAATACACCGAATGCAGCGCATATTTGGATAAGCTTAAGTCCCCCGCTTCCAAACAAGCAAACCCCTTGCCTACCAAAGCTTTGCTGAACAAGATTAACAGTGCCCGTAAGGAAAAGGACAAGCTGGGTCACCAGGCAGATGTGTTACGTAAACAAATCCGTGATTTGGTTCCCTGGGGACATTTTGATTATTCTTTGGTTCGCAAGCTTCGTGAAAGTGGCTTGCATCTCGATTTCCATAGTTGCCTTAAAAACCACTTTAAGCCAGAATGGCAGGATCAATATCCTCTCAAGGTGATTACGGAAAAAAGCGGTATCCTCTATTTTGTAATAGTGTCCGAAAGCGGTAGCCCGGCTTTGGAATGCGACACCTTCTCTTTTCACCATCACACTTTACAAGAGTTTGAAACTCAGCTGGAAGAATCACAGCAACAGATATCAGCCATAGACGAATACCTGTTGGAAATTGCGCCCACTGCCAAAGAAGCATTTGCCGAAGAACTTCAGCACTTACTAAGCATTTATGACTTTGAAGATGCTATTCAGCAGGGGCTTAGCGAAGCAGAAGACCATATTATACTGGTTAGCGGTTGGATTCCCGTCAGCTTGGATGTTGCTCTGAAAGAGTATTTGGCCAAAGGCCGAGTTATCTATTTTTCTGAGCCCGGTAAAGTGGAGGATAATCCTCCCATCAAGCTGCATAACAATTGGTTTTCGCGGCTTTTTGAGCCTATCAGCAAGATGTATATGCTGCCCAACTACAACGAGTTTGATCTCACGCCCTTCTTTGCCCCGTTCTTCATGTTTTTCTTTGGCTTTTGCAATGCAGACATGGTTTACGGTGTGATAATTATCCTTCTCGCCTTTATTTTAAAACGCAAAGCCAAGAACGAATCCATGAAAAGCATGATGACTCTGTTAATGCTCTTTGGCATCGCTGCCATCATTATGGGCTGGATCATAGGTTCTGCTTTGGGTTTTGATTTAAAGCTGATTTCGGGTATTGGGGATAAAATCATTATCCGCAATAACGAGCAGATATTTAATTTTGCCCTGCTTTTGGGCGTAATCCAAATTCTGTTTGGCATCACTATTTCCGCAGTAAAAAAGATGAAACAAGAAGGCTTTAAGCATAGCATCTGCCTATTTGGAACTCTTATTTTTATCGCTTGTCTATCTATATTAGGTGCTTCGCAATTAGGCGCAAACATTAGCACTGTGCAGCCCTATTTAAAATATCCCATGTATCTTGGCTTGGCCATGATTTTGCTCTTTAATACTCCCGGCAAAAACCCCATCTTTAACATTCTGAATGGCCTGTGGCTGCTGTATGGCATTATCACGGGCTTTTTTGGCGATATCCTGTCCTACATCCGCTTGTTTGCTTTGGGCGTTTCCAGTGCTATTCTGGGCTTTGTGGTCAATTCTATTGGGATGCAAATGCTTGGCATACCCTTCATAGGTCCCGTTATTTTTGTGCTCTTTATGGCTTTTGGGCATACGCTGAATATGGCATTGGGGGGGCTGAGCGGTTTTGTTCATCCTTTGCGTTTAACTTTTGTAGAGTTTTATAAGAATGCCGCCTTCAATGGCCCTGGCATGGCTTATAAACCACTTGGTAAAAAAGAATAAGGTTGATGATGCTTCGTATCAGGCTATGGGTTTACTGTCCCCTGTCCCCTGAAGCCTGTAACCTAACACCTGACACCTATTACATATAAGGAGGCTATAATGCCTGATACCTTAAACACAGTAGCACAACCCATAGTCGCAGCCATGGCGGGCGGAAATCTGGCATATTTCCTGGCCTGGATCGGTTTGTTCCTAATGGTGGCTCTTGCCGGAATCGGCAGTGCCTGGGGAACAGTTATCGGTGGCAGCGCATCAGTGGGTGCCATGAAAAAACGGGATGATATTTTCCCCAGTTGCATGATCCTTTCAGCGTTGCCCGGAACCCAGGGTCTATACGGATTTGGGGCATTCTTCATCCTGAAAGAACACGTAACCACCGGAATCAACATGATTCAGGCTTGTGCCATTCTGGCCGCAGGACTGATCATGGGATTCGTAGGACTTATCTCTGCATATCAACAATCACGCATTGTTGCAAACGGAATTGAAAGCATGGGCGCGGGAAATGACGTTTTTTCCAAAACCTTGATTCTGGGCGTTTTTCCAGAACTTTATGCTATCGTTGCCTTTGCCACATGTTTCCTGATCGGTGGAGTAATCCCCGGTTTGGCCTAATCACAATAACCATAACAATTAGAGGGTGGGAAGCTTTTTCCCACCCCCTTTTTTATACCTTTTCCCCCCCCCCCCTGTGCAGCCTCTCCCCCTGCTTAGTCATCCACATAGAACTAACTCACTATGATCCCGAACACTTCCTAAACCAAGTATGGGTTGTGTTCGGGATGATGGCTATATGAGTGCATCAGAGTGAGTAAGCAAGAGCTGATAGAGTTTCAAACGCAAAATTGGAAGACAATTCCCAAGCTACTACATTATCTTCAAAGCCGGTTTGGAGCAATAAAGAATTCAAACCTGTTGACAGAATACCCCCTCTCGTAAATTTATACTTTCAGAAAGCAAATGCGTCCCTGTAGCTCAGCTGGATAGAGTGGCACCCTCCGAAGGTGAAGGTCAGGCGTTCGAATCGCCTCAGGGACGCCATTTCATTAGGGGACAGGGGACAGGGAACAGGGGAACTACTAAATTGAATGATGTATTACTCACCTTGGAAAATGTGTCATGCCTATATGGCGACAGGACCATCATCAGCGATGTGTCCTTTGGCATTCACGCCTGCGAAAAGATAGGCATTGTCGGCATCAATGGCAGCGGAAAAACCACTTTACTGCGCATCCTCAGCGGAATTCAAAGACCCAATACCGGTATCATCACCGCCCGAAAAGAGCTGAAAATTGGCTATCTGGAGCAGGACGCAGATTATCTGCCCCAAATATCTGTGTTTCAACACACCTTACCGCTTGAAGGCGAAACAAAAGAAGATTACTATTACCAGGCCCTGCTAAACCGCTTGGGCATTAGCGATTACGAGCAAAAAATGGGAACCCTGTCCGGTGGTCAACGCCGTAAAGCAGATTTAGCCCGGGTTTTGGCTTCCGAGCCGGATTTGCTTGTTTTGGATGAACCTACCAATCATCTTGATCTGGATACGATAGAGTGGCTGCAAAGCTTTTTGGCAACAAGCACAAAGGCTGTGCTATTCGTTACTCACGACCGCTACTTTCTGGACGCAGTCTGCACCAAGATAATAGAAATTGAGCGGGGCAAACTGCATTACTATGAGGGTAGTTACCACGAGTTTGTGCATGGCAAGCTGATTCGCGCTACCGATGTTTTGCGCAAGGAAACCCGTCGCCAGGCTCAGCTTAAAAAAGAGCTGGACTGGCTGTCCCGCGGAGCCAAAGCCCGCACCACCAAACCCAAAAACCATGTTGACAGGGTGAAAGAGCTGATCAGTAAAAGCTATTTGATCTCCAATCAGGATTTGGACATTTCATTTCAAACCGACCGCCTGGGTAAAACCATATTGGAATTGCACAGAATTAGCAAATCCTACAGTGGCAAAGCCTTGTTTGAAGAAATTGATCACAACTTTCAAAGCAGGGAACGCATCGGCATCATAGGAACTAACGGCTGTGGAAAAACAACCCTGCTAAAGATGATTACCGGTGAAGTGGAAGCAGATATCGGGGCGATTAAAGTAGGCTTGAATACGCATTTTTCTTATTACAAACAAGATGAGGACAGCTTTGACCCCGCTTTAAGCGTTTACGAATACATTGCCCAATACGCCGAAGTGATAAAAACCGCTGATGGCAACAAGGTTACCGCCCGCGAAATGCTTTTGCGCTTCCTCTTTGATGGCAAAATGCAACAAATGAAGCTAAGTGCCCTTTCGGGTGGAGAACGAAAACGGCTATACCTGCTAAAATCCTTGATGTTCGGGGCAAATTTTATCATCATGGACGAGCCTACCAACGACCTGGATATTCGCACTCTGGAGATTCTGGAAGATTATCTGGATGCCTTCCGCGGCTGTTTACTGATAGTTTCGCACGACCGCTTTTTTCTGGATAGAACGGTGGACTATTTGTTCATTTTTGAGAATGGACGCCTACGCAAATTTGCCGGAAACTATTCCGATTACCTATTGGTGAAACGCTATGAGCAAGAAGAGGAAGTGGAACGTAATACTCCCAAAATTCTGCGTCCCAAGCGCATTAGCAAAGGCTTAAGCTATAATGAACAGCGCGAGTTTAGCAATATTGAAACAGAAATTGAAAGCCTTGAAACCAGGCTGGACGCGCTGGAAACAAGGCTTACAAAAGACTCTGGCACCCTTAGCCCCGACGATTATCACAAGATCAGCGCAGAGATGCACAGCCTGGAAAACCGCCACCTGGAGCTGTTGGATAGATGGCTGGAACTGAGTGATAAGGACAAAAGCGACTAACCTCCGCCCCACTCCTACTTCATCAGGATCATCTTAATCGTCTGGCGGGTATTACGGGTTTTTAACAGTGCAAAATAGATTCCGCTACCGGTGGAATTGCCTCTGGCATCCTTGCCATCCCACACCAATTTATGATTTCCGCTCTCAAGCAAGCCTTGATGCAAACTGCGCACCTTTTGGCCTCTCAGGTTGTAAACCTCAACGCGGACATCTTGCTGCTCAGGAGTGTAGAAAGCAATGGTTGTGGTGGGATTGAAGGGATTGGGATATACCGATAATTGCGAAATGGGGCTTTGCACCAGGTCGCTATTGGCAACTGGGTAATTATTTACCTTTATGGTTCCAATGTAGGTACCCGGCTCGGTAGGAACAAAAGTGAAATTGGTGGTTTCACCGTAGGTATAGCCGTGATCTCCAATGTAAATCCTGATTGTGTAGCCGGGGGGTAAATCCAGGCTACTAAGATTAAATTCTATGGGCTCGGTAGAACTGGTGGAAAGCTTGAACTGCCAGATCTTTTCAGCCTGAAGGACGTTACCCAGAGGGGCACGGATTTCGCTGTATAGCTTTCCATCTAAAAAAAAGTTCACATCCTCAATTGTTTCACGGGTTAAATAGGTCTGTAACGAAGGAAAAGGCTTGGGCGGGGCAGATGGCAGGTCGTAAACAAAATCATATCCGTCAGTGGCAGCTTGGTTCACACCCAAAACAAATTCATCGCTGTCAAAAATGGCACCGCTTACCTGAACCTTAAACTGCCAGTCTGAGGATGGAGGAGTAATTTCCGGAGCGTTATAATATGGGTAGAAAGTAATCTGGCTGGTTAGCGCAGTTTCTCCATAATATTTTATAAAGAATGATTCGTAGGGTAACACAGTTTCCACTGCCTGATACTTGCCTTCGCGGTAAACGAACACAGCACGGGAAATAAGCTGTTGGTTTATCATTTCACTATAACGGAACACAACGCCATTAACCAAGAACCGGATGCTCTGGAGGGGATATTCCACCAAATGAGGATTGGCAATAAAATTCCAGCCTGTGGTTAAGGGATATGATGTCTCGGTAGGATTGATGGGAGCAATGGAGCTAAAAAAGGTTATGTCGTTGCTATGAATCCAATAAGCAATGCCATGCAAAAATTCGTCCTCATCGGTCCAGGCACCGCCATTACCTTGCACCAGAGCTGTGGCACCGGCTCCAAATATCTGGGGGATGGGAATAATAGTATCCGGCCAGACTTGGGCTCTGGTTTGCCATCCACCTTCGGCATAGTGCATGTTCATGGTGGGGACTATGGCAAAGATGTAATTGGAGACATAAGTGGCTACCAAACCATCCACAGCGTGGCAATCGATGAACAATCTGGCATTTTGCATGCTTGTGGTTTGAGGGAATGTATAGTTGAAACTATTTACAGTGTTTGGCAAATTACTGGCCAAGTGAAGGCTATCGGTATCTGTTTTGATGTAAACATTCAAATGGTCAATCAGGAACGAATTTTGATTGCTCCAATAGAAAGTGGCGTTGTTGCCACCCTGATAAATGCGGTTGGCCTGGTTGCCATGCGAAACTTTGGGCTGCAAATTGCCCCAGTGAAGGGTCATGGTTCGGACGTTAGTATTAGCTACCGTAAATTGGTAGGGGCCACCAAACAAGTTGTGCCAGGTGCCATTGCCATTGTCGTATAGATATAGCTTTTGTGCCCGGTCAAAACTATCCGAAGCGGAGATGTATAAGGGTAAATTTAAATCGGTGGAACGAACTCGCATCACCCAGCTTTTTACATCCAGTTCGGGGTTGTATCCGCCTTTTACTTCACGGTTTAGCGAAGTCCCCTGGCTTCCCCAATAGACTTCCCAGAAAGCGTTCCACACATAGCTGCTACCGGAGGGAGCACTCTTGGCTACATCAAAATAATAGTCATTGCCATCTGTAGCATAAGGATTTTGGGCAAAATATACGGAGTCCCGAAGCGCAGCCGTAGCATTGCTAATATAGATTTTGTGGATGGGAAGGGGAGCAGCATCAGCGGGATAGTTGTAAAAGAACTCCTGCCCTAAACCATTGGTAGAGCTGATTTTGTAGGTATATACCTGGCCATTGGTTACGGAGGCATCCCACCATTCAAAACTATTGGCTGTGGGATTGTTTAAGCTGGCGTTTGTTGCGTAGGAATCTAATAATTGATATTCTTCCGTGGGTAACTTGCGATACACTTTAAAGCCCTGATTGTTCGTTTGCCCCGAAACTCCCCAGAACAAGCGAACTGTGTTATCCATGCCATGTGCATAGAAGCTATATACATTGGCAGGAGCAGGAATTGTGGTTACTTCGTTGGATAGCTCGGACACATTACCATTTTTGTCCTTGGCACGAATTCGGAAGTAATAACTATTGGGGTTGTTTAACCCGGTAACCGTGATGGATTGGCAATCCGGAGAGGCAAGGAAAGCAGCGCTATCGCGGTTAAAGATTTGGTAATTCTCAAATCCAATAGGTTCGGTGGCATACAAAACTTCATATCCATAAAAATCATAAGAATCGGTTTTATCCCAGGCCAAGGTGATGGAATTCAGGGATTGATTTTCCACTCGCAGTGCTGTAGGAGTAGTAGGAACCAATTGGTCATTCATGGCAAACAAAGGATTTAACACATCATCCAAGTCATAAACCATGCGCAGATAGTATTGCTTAAAATAGCGAAACAGGTTGTCATAGTCCCAGCGTTGCAGTGATTCATTCCAACCGTAAAACCACTTATAGGTGTTTTCGGTAAGTTCGTATGAATTGGGCAGTTCATCCATTTCCACATGCAAGAATGGTTCATAGGTATCAAAATCATTCTGCCCCTGGATGGTATAAAGCATTTGTTGGTTTTGCGAATAAGCCGGCAAATCTACATAGTTATTAACGGCATACTGGTTTTCCCCATCGTCAAAAGTGAAAGGATGAGTGCTGTAAAATACGCTGTAAAAATCGTTTAACAAGACTTCGCGATGCATCCCAACCGTGTTTGCGGGAATCATTACATGGTGCCCCTGATTTATCATATCAAGTTTCAAACTGGATAAATCCCTGATTGGGAGATTGGGACAAAGCTTGTTGTAGCCTGCAGATATCTGCGTGTTGGGATAGCCCGGATGATAGTTCCAGTCATAGGTGTGAATCTGGATACTCAGTTCACGGGTATTGAATTGCAACCTGACTGCATCAGCAAACTTCTTATAGGCAATATTATAAGGATGATTGGCAACTCTGGTAGGGTCTGATAAGCTCTTGGCATTGTTGTAAGGAGCTACATTTGTCCATTCTACTTCCCTGCCTGCGCCTGCCAGCAGCAAAAATTGTGCGTCCCATATTTGAAATGCTTCCAAAGAAAAAGCGGGAGTAGGAAAATCATCAGCAGGGTGAGGTGTGGTTACTATTATTGGCCTGGTTCCTTGTGGATTATAAATATACAGCCCCCAACCAAAGGTGAAAGCACCAAGCTCGTCATCATAGGCATCCGCGGTGTTATTGTCGTCAATGTATTGTAAATTGGGGATTTCACGCAACATGTAAAAGGTGTGCCCGCTATCTGTATCTATAAAATTGACTGCCTGATATGGGAAACCGGCAGCGGTTATTGCGTCCTGAGCCAAATCCAGTTGCCCGGCCAGAAACAAATCTACAATGTTTCCCCAGGCGTTCAACTGGTCGGTATTGGGGACTACAAAATCACCAAATCCGTTTAGTTGCCTGTCGTAAGGAGCGTAGGTATTATAACCGGGGGTAACTACACCTTCTGCTATATGTGAGATCCAGCGGTCATAAGCGCAATTTGGCTCACTCCGCAGTAAAAAATTGGATATAGAGGCGGTCTCTGTAATCACTGCGTGAAAATGTATCATTAGCAGCATTATGCCAATAAGCAATAGTGCACGTTTCATATCGGCTCCCTTAATCAGGTTATTTTTATGAATGTCATAACGAAACAGAGGTAAAAAATAGTCAAGACATTTATGTAATACTTGCATATTTAGCACTCTGCAAGACTGACTGCTAAAAAACTACTTGACAAAATGGCCGACTCGCTTAGTTTATCGCTTAAGTGATTCATACAACCTTAAAGGAGAAAACCATGGCAGACAAAAAGAAGATTAGTGGAAGCCTGAGTATCCATACCGAAAACATCTTCCCGATTATCAAGAAATGGCTGTATTCACAGCATGACATATTCCTGCGGGAACTTATTTCCAATTCAATTGATGCAATTTCCAAACGCAAGTACTCTGATAGCAGCTTTGCAGAGGCAGACATGAAGGTGGAAGTAAAGCTGGATAAAAGCAAGAAAACTTTGCAGGTAATAGATACCGGAATAGGCATGACCGCCGAAGAGATTGGCAAATATATCAATCAAATCGCCTTCTCCGGAGCCGAGGAATTTATCAATAAATACAAGGATGTCCAAAATAACATCATAGGGCATTTTGGCTTGGGTTTCTATTCCTCTTTCATGGTGGCGGATAAGGTTACCATCGATTCATTGTCCTTTGCCGAAGGCAGTGAGCCGGCTTTTTGGGAATGTGATGGCAGCACCGAATATACCATGGCCAAAGGCAAACGCAAAGAAGTGGGAACCACCATTACCATATATCTGAATGATGAAAATGTGGAATATGCCGAAACCACCAAGATCAAGGATATTCTGGAGCGTTATTGTAACTTTTTGCCCTACCCCATCATGTTTGAAGGCAAGCAGATTAACCAGAAGGAAGCCCTGTGGAACCGTAAACCCACGGATGTTAAGCCCGAAGAATACATCGAGTTTTACAAACAAGTGTTTCATGACTACATGGAGCCGGTGTTCTGGATTCATTTGAATGTGGATTTCCCCTTCAACCTTAAAGGGATTTTGTATTTCCCCAAGCTGCGCAATGAGCCCGATTTTTTTAAAGGCGAAGTTAAGCTATTTTGCAATAACGTGTTTGTGGCGGACAACCTGGAAGACCTCATCCCCGAATTCCTCTTGTTGCTAAAGGGCGGAATCGATATCCCCGACATACCTTTAAATGTCTCTCGCAGCTTTTTGCAGAATGACAGCCAGGTGAAAAAGATCAGCCAATACATCGTAAAAAAGGTTGCCGATCATTTTAATGCCACCTTTAAAGAAGACCGTAAAAAGTATGAAACCTACTGGGAAGACATTAATGCCTTCATCAAGTTTGGGCTGCTGAAAGAGGACGATTTCTTTGATTCCATGAAGGATATCGTTATCTTCAAAACCGCTTCAAACGATTACGTAACCATTGAAGAATACAAAACCCGCAATCACAGCGACGGCGAAAAAACCAAGATTTGGTATGCAGCAAGCGAGGATACGCAGGTAAGCTATCTGAACCTCATGAAGGAACAAGGCATAGAAGTTGTGTTCCAAAACAGCCCACTGGATACACATTTGTTCCAAAGGCTGGAAGGAAAGCTGGAAAAGATTGAGTTCTTACGCATCGATAGCGAAGTGAACGATCTCCTGGTTAATAGCGCAGCTTCCGATATTAAACCAGAGCTGGAAGACAAACTGAAAGAGCTTTTCTACAACGCCCTGGATCAAAGTGTGGAAGCCAGCTTTAGTAAAGATAGTTATGCCGAATTTATCAAGAAACACCCCTCTGCGGTAACAATCCTTAGCCCCTACCTGATTCAGAAGGACGATCAGACCATAATAAAACCTTATGATTTACCTGCCAAAGTGCGCACCGAACTGGGTAAAGAGATTTTGGATGCCCTGCAAGAGCATACTTACACGGAGCTGAAAGTGGAAATTAAAAGCCTGAAGAGTAACGATATACCCTCTATGATTGTATTTAGTGAGTATATGCGTCGTTGGCACGATATGGACATGGTTTCACGACAGAATTCCTCTGCCGACATGCTTAAATTCCACACGCTTGTGGTTAATCGCGAAAACCCTATTATCCAAAAAATCATTGCCCTTGACGAGCAAGGTAAACATGAAGAAGTGAAAACCTTATGTTCTTACATTCACGACCTTTCAATGTTGGAACAAAAACCCTTCAGCGGCAAGGAACTGAAAGAATTTATCGCAAAGGCAAACCAGGTTTTGGGATACCTATAGAACAAGTACAGTAGTAAAATACAGTATGGGCTTAAGGTGCAATACCCAAGCTTAAAGACCCTGATATATAAACTCTTGAAATCGAGTAGGATGATGCTGGATAATCAAATCCAGCATCATCCCTCTCACAGAACCGTGCGTACGGGTCTCGTACACGGCTCCTGGTAATCCTGATAATTACTCTACGTAGTTAAACAAAACACCGGTCTTGATACTTGCCAAATCAAACAACTTCATTTCTGCGAACCACTTGTTGGGCAAGGCAAAGTCTATATCCTTTTCGTTTTAACTCACAATTTTGTATGATAGGACAGAATGAAGCTCGGTTGGATTGTTGTGAAGATTGTAGTAGCTGCAAAGATCGCAGGCAAAGGCAAAATTGTAAGTCAAAACCCAAAATTTTAAACAACGCACTTCCCCACCACATCTTGCAAGCTCAGTTTGTTTTCTATCATATACTGATGTAAGCCTTCATGAACCTTGGGAACAACCAGCGGATCAATGAAATTAGCTGAGCCAAGCGCAATCATACTTGCCCCAGCCCACAAAAACTCCAAAGCATCCTGCCAGCTATAGATACCGCCCATGGCGATGATAGGCAGCTTCACTGTATTAGCCACTTTGTAGGTTAGTGCCAGTGCCAAGGGTTTGATTCCTATCCCGCTATAACCGCCTATCCCCTTTTTTATCATAGAGTTACCATTACGCCAGTCTATCGCCATACCCCAGATTGTGTTAATCAGGGACAGGCTGGTAGCACCGCCGTTTTCGGCTGCTTTGGCAATTGTGGCAATATCGGTAACATTGGGGCTTAGCTTTACCGTAAGTTCCCGGTTCGTTCGCTTAGCTACGCTTTCACACAAGCACTGCACTGTTTCGGGGTGGACTCCAAAGGCAATCCCTTCGTTTTCCACATTTGGGCAGGAAACATTCAGTTCGTAGCCGGCGATGCCCTCTTCGGCTTCTAAACGCTGTAAAATCTCGCCAAACTCCGCGATGCTATTTCCAGAAAAGCTTACTATTAAAGGCACGGTGAGATGTGAACGCAGAATTGGCAAATTCACAGCGATAAAGGCGTCCAAACCAGGATTCTGCAGTCCAATGGAGTTTATCAATCCAGCTTCGGTTTCAAACAGACGCGGCGGCGGATTGCCGACTTTCGCTTCTCTGGTAATGGTTTTGCACACAAAAGCCCCCAACAGTTCCTGCTTAAAGAACTCCAGATTCTCCAGATCAAAGGTGCCTGAAGCCACGGTAACAGGATTATGCAGCGTCAGTTTCCCCAGCCTGGTTTGTAGCGGATTTACAGCATGTTCCATAAAACTTCCTCTGCCTTAAAGACGGGACCTTCTTTGCACACCCGCAAGTAGTCCCAGGCGTTTTCACTTCCAATGGGAACTGCGCAACCGTGGCAAACTCCAATTCCACATGCCATGTAAGCTTCAAGGCTGGTATAGTGTTCTATGCCAAGCTCAGAGGTGATAGCCGCGGTTTGTTTCAACATAGGCATGGGGCCGCAACTGAACACCAAATCAATCTTTTTCTCTGTAATCAGGGACTTCAAGCTCTGTGTTACAAGCCCTTTTTTTCCCAAGCTGCCATCCACAGTCCAAACTTCATCGCAAGGGAAAACATCACCCTGTCCTGCCCCTCCATGCACCCAAAATATCAAATTGTGATTAATCAGTTCTTTCTGTAAATACCACAGGGGAGGATAGCCTATCCCTCCGCTTACCAATAGGATACGCCTCTGCGTAATCAGCGGAAAACCATTTCCCAAGGGGCCAATCAGTTCCAGCATATCACCGGCTTTCAGTTTGGACAGCGCAATTGTGCCAGGGCCTACCTTTTTGATAAAGAAGCCTATCCTGCCACCGGAATTGTCATAAACTGAAATGGGCTTAAACAGCTTGGGCAGGCAACGGCTGTCTTCTGCATCCGTCAGGCTTGCATGAGCACGGATTTCAAAGAACTGCCCCGGTTTTATCTGTTTGCTTAACGCTTCATCCCAAATCCAGAGGATAAAGTAGTCCCCACACAATTCTTCGCGGGAATACACTGCTCGTTCAAGACGCTGTGGATGAGTATTATTCATGTTCTGCTTCCGAATAACTGATTTTGCCGTTTACTATTGTCCACATCACCGTTGCTGGCAGAAATGTGTTTAACCAGGGAGTGTTTTTGCTTTTAGACAGAATGCTTTGGGAATTCACTTCCCATTCCCGTTTCAGGTCTATAATTGTAAGATCGGCTGCTTTGCCAATTTGCAATTCTCCGCCAGGTAAGCCCAAAACTCTTGCCGGTGCACTTGTTAAGGCTTCCACCAGACGCTCCAGACTAAGCAACCCGCTTAACACCAGATGCTTGTAAAGCACCGGGAAGGCTGTTTCCAACCCGATTATCCCAAAAGGCGCATAGTCAAATTCCTTTTCTTTTTCAAAATCCGCATGGGGAGCATGGTCGGTGGCAATACAATCTATCAAACCGTCTTTCAGGGCTTGCACACAGGCCAGACGGTCTGTTTCGCTTCGTAAAGGGGGCTTCATTTTGGTGTTTGTATCAAAGTTCAAACACGCTGTTTCGTTCATTACCAGGTGGTGGGGAGTAACTTCACAGGTAACGGGCAGCCCTTTTGCCTTTGCCTGACGCACCAATTCCAAAGATCTGGCAGTGGAAATATGCGCAATGTGCAGCTTTGCCCCTGCGCTTTCAGCCAACATGATATCGCGGGCGATAATCACTTCTTCTGCCAAGCCCGAAATACCGCTAAGTCCTACCTGGGTAGCTACTTTACCGGCATGTATCTGCCCCTTTCCTGCCAAAGAATAATCCTCGGCATGAATAATGAGCGGGATGTTAAAATTGCTGGCATAGCGCATGCAGGAAAGCATTAGACGGGCGTTTTGAACGCATTTGCCATCGTCGCTAACCGCCACAATTCCACCGCTTTTCATGGTAGCCATTTCGCTAATCTCTTCTCCGGCAGACTTTTTGGTGATGGCTCCCACCACATAAACCCTGGCATGACCGTGTTCTTTGGCGCGAAGCTGGATATATTCCACGCTGGCAATGTTATCCGTAACAGGTTCGGTATTGGGCATGGCACAAACCGCGGTAAAACCACCATGCGCAGCAGCTCGAGTCCCCGAAACGATGTCTTCCTTATAGGTTTGGCCAGGATCGCGCAGATGCACATGCAAATCTATAAAACCGGGGAACACGCAAGCCCCTTTGGCATCCAGCACTCTATCGGCTATCTTAACTATTTTGTTGGCTATTAAGGCTATCTTCTTACGGTCTATTAATATGTCTGTCTTCTTAAGCTTATTGCCTTGCAATATGTTGGCATTCTTTATAAGTATCTTCATTTATAACTCCTTTTCACCTTCTGACCCCTGTCCCCAGAAACCTGTCCCCTTCCATGTGTAGTCCTTTCAGCTCCATATTTAGCAAACAAATATGAACCTGGGATAAGCTGAAACGACTCCACCCTATCAATGGGTTTCACCTTTTCACTTTTCCACTTTTCCACCAACTGTCCCCTGTTCACTGTCCCCTGACCCCTAATCACGCTTTACCGCCAAGAATCAAAAACATCAAGGCCATTCGGACAGCTACGCCATTGGCAACCTGTTCCACAATAACGCTTTGCATGCCGTCTGCAATTTCGGGTAATATTTCCACACCGCGGTTCATTGGCCCGGGATGCATTATCAATGCGTGCTTTTTGGCATATTTTATGGTATCTTTGGAAAGCACATAGTGTTTGCTGTATTCTTCCAGCGAAGGAAACAAGCCCTCTCCCATGCGTTCCAATTGCATCCGCAAGCCCATTACCACATCAGCGTCATACAGGGCTGTGGCCAGGTCGTATTCCACGCGGCAGCCATAAACGCTTTCCATGTTTCCCGGCATCAGAGTTTTGGGGCCACAAACCGTAACTTTGGCACCCAGCTTTTGCATGCCGATAAGGTTGCTGCGAACCACACGGCTATTCAAAATATCGCCTACTATGGTTATTTTCAGCCCTTTCAGGTCGCCAAGTTTTTCCCAGATGGAAAAGATGTCCAAAAGTGCCTGAGTTGGGTGAGCATGTCTGCCGTCTCCCCCATTTATTACAGGTTTACCGGAGTATTTATGC
Organism: Cloacimonetes bacterium UBA6081; assembly: GCA_002428685.1. GTDB lineage: Bacteria > Cloacimonadota > Cloacimonadia > Cloacimonadales > Cloacimonadaceae > Cloacimonas. The sequence continues at coordinate 120,823 of DIXL01000085.1, forward strand.
ACCAATTGAGGGCTGCCGGGGCTGCTGTGCCTTATGCAATAAAGGTCTATCCCCATTGCCCCCAGGGTGTAAACTGTGTCTTGCAGGCTTTCACCTTTTTGCAATGCGGATATGCTGGCCTGAAAGCTTACCACATCTGCGCTAAGGCGATTGGCAGCCAGCTCAAAACTCATGCGGGTGCGGGTGCTGTTTTCCACAAACAAAGTGCAAATGGTTTTCCCGCGTAAGGTAGGTATCTTCTTGTATTCCCGCAGGTTAATTTCCTTCATGCCTTTGGTGGCTTCCAAAATGAACATGATTTCTTCACGGGAATAATCGTCGAGGTCGAACATGGGGCGTCCGAGAAATTGTGGCGTCATAAGTTACTCCTTTCCAGCTCTCTGGCTGAGATTAAAGGTATTTCCCTCAAATCTATAGCATGGCATTTTTGGTCAAGTTATTTTTACGCATCTTCATTCTCTGCATCACCCTAAAAAGTTACGGCATCCACCATCCAGATTAGCTAAAAAGTCTGTTCCGTTTCCCTTCCACGATAGCATTGCCATATCATTCCCATATCATTCCCAATAATATTGAGATTGATATGGGAATTATATGGGAATGCAAGCAAGAAACAACCTCGTTTGACCCAAAAAGAGCGAGGACGCCTGTTGTGCTTATGCAACGAGCTTTTCAAGGATTTCTTGCTCATTATTTAGTAACAAATCCGCTCTTTTTGGGTTAAACGGAGAAAGGGAGTATCAGTATTCGAAACAAGGATTTTAGCATTAAAGGGAAAACGGGATTTTCGGGATTTTGAATTTGCAATAAACAACCTGTTTTCACATGATCTGCCACATACCAATACCTTTAGTCATCATAATCCTGAAATCCTCGTAAGAAAAAAAACATACACAATCCCTGTATGACTACATCGCGAAGGAGCGGAAGAAATCTCCGCCCCTTACTATTTGTAATATTCCAGATTACCGGCACTAAAACACTTCAGAATTCCAGCATTCCAGCCTATTTCATCATCAACATCTTGTTGGTTTGGCTAAATCCATTCATTTGCAGTTTGTAGAAATATAAACCGCTGCTAACTGCATTACCATGGTTATCCAGGCCGTCCCACACCAGTTTCTGTTCCCCTGCCAAAATGTCGCTATTAAGCAGAGTTTTTACCAACTGACCTTTCATGTTAAATACATTCAGCTTTGCATTGCCAGGATTTTTTGCCGTAAATGCAATAGTGGTTGTAGGATTGAAGGGATTGGGATAATTATACAGCTTTGTAACTTGAACCGGATTAAGCAGATCTTCTCCCGCCACATAACTATCTGGAGGGGTGGTGGTAAATTTGATGGCAAGTTCTGCTGCCAAAGGAGACGCAGTTAAGGGATAAGTATTACCATGCGTGTAGGTTAAACCCTTCATCTGCGTGTGATCCTCTATGCCTACCGTGCAATACGTAGTAGTTACACCAGGATTATCCACAGCGTAATATTGCACTACAATATCTCCATCTGTTCCGACGCGGGGATAGAGAATAATCTGGAATTTTTCCAGCGAAGCATCCTGCCCTAAATCTATATTATATTGATTGTAAGCTTTGTTCCATTCGATGATGAAGCGATTATTTGCGCTGTCATGCCAATAGATAATCCTGATATCATCAAAAATACCATTGCCTTCACCATCCACACCGGTTTTCATGCCTTTCAGATCATCCCAGTATGCTGCTACCATGGTATAGGGTCCCAAAGCAGCAGGTATGTAGCAATTGTAAAAATCTACCATGTCGGTGGGAATAAAGGAAATCCAGCCATTTGTGCACATGCTTACTGTGTTATAATCGCGGCCATAAAAGCGGAAAGTGAAGGGTAAGTCAACAGTTTTGGTGCCGTCATCCTTGTTCAAAAACAAGCTGCCCAGCGGAGTTCCACCTTCTGGATCCAACTCTACCCAATTGTAAACGGGAGCTTCGTTGTATCCGGTATCTGTAGAGTCATAAGCATAATATCCATATTCACAGGGACCGGTGGGATCTGTTGTTCCCGGGGTTCCGGCTGTTCCAGAATAGAAACAGAAGTATGAATAGTCTGAAGCATTGGAAGCCGTGAACCTAAAGGGTAAATTGTGGCCTGGGGTAACATTCGCCAGCAAAGTGATTGAAGCTGTAAACTGAGTTTCCTGGCCTGGTAATAAGGTTCCAATGTTAATGGGAGCACTTTGAGCTACCGCTGCTGTCGTAAGGGAATTTATGGTAATATCAATGTTTTCCATGGCAGAATTTCCCGTATTACAAACGGTAAAGGTAATGGGACTTGTTTGGCCACTATGAAAAGTTCCATTGTGATCGTAAACAATAATTTTAGCTCCGCCGGCTTTCAGTTGGAACACATGATTTTCTACAGGATTGGTGGTGCTAATGGAAAAGTCCATAATGTCAAAGGGAGTTAAAGCTCCGGAAGTGGTAAAAGCAAAGGTTAGGGTAGTGGTTTCCCCTGCTGCAAGGCTTCCAATAGTTAATGTCGGCACAGCAATATTTACTGCGGCATGATTGGAGCCAAGGGTAACTGCTACATTGGAATAGGCATTGGCCGAAAAGTTCTTTAATTGTATCTCAAGATTGTAGTTGGTATTTGGATCAATCATGCTATTGAGCAGGCTATTTGATGTAATCCCGATGGTGGCAGGGCTATCTGCAACAAGTTCTGCAACTAAAGGGACAAAATTTGGCTTGGTAATAGTAACGGTCAGATTTCCTGTCTGATTGGGATCAACAGGCAATATGGTGTATCCGTTTTTTACTGTGGCGTATGAATAGTCTATCCCGTTTTTGGTTCCGGTTACCATTGCCCCTTCCAAAGCAGATGAATTTATACGGATATGGCTGTCGCTTTGGGATATATTTAGCCCACCTTCTATTACGCTGCTGGAAATGGTCTGGGGAGTAAGCACCCACATATTCAGGCTGGGATCGCTAAGAATGTTGTAAACGTGATAGTAGAATGCTACATATTGGCCTGGAGCTAGGTCATTGGGGAAATTCTTATACAGTTCCATTTTACCAGCCAACACACTGCTGCCAAATCCACGCACTCCATTATCCAAAATGCTGCGGAATGCACCACTGGAGATGGAATTGTTCAGCCTGGTTTTGGTATGCAAGTCGGAAGGCCCTACAAAGGCAACACATCCTCCCGGAGAAGACATAGTGCCCATTCGCATCCACTTTTCACCGAAGTTGGGATTTACGGGATTGGCAAAATCGCCGGTGTTGCAGACTATGGAAAAAACTATCGGCATTTTGGGGCCATTAAAGGTAGAATTTAGATCTGGAATATGGAAAGAAGGATAATGCCAGCCATTGGCATCTCCCCAACCACGGTAACTGATAAATTGCACTCCCTGATTGATAGCCTGCAAAATACTGGATGTCCCAGGATAACTGGGTGGGTAAAAAACGCTATCAACCTGCGTGTAGCCATAGTTTAACATCTTGTTGCGTAACCAACGGGACATATACACAGGAGTTGTTGGCCGCAAACCACCTTCAGCATAGTTCCCAGCTACTACCAAAGCTTTATTCATCCAGTTAGAATCGGTCATATAGGGGGTTTTTTCGTAAGATATTGTCTTATTCACCATGGTGATAAATTCACTGGCATCGCTGAAGGAAAAACGTCCTACAATCATTTCAGGAAAGTAGTCATCTCCATCCAGGGTGGCGAAATAGTTGTCATCAGCATCGTTTTCGGCATACTCCGGAGAGGGATAGAAATTTGTGGGAATGGCAAAAGTCCCAATTACATCACCCCATAAGAACAGATAGTCGGTTCCATACTGCTGATAATGAGTAAGAATATAATCTTTTATCTGTTGGATACTGCTACCAATTTCTGAACGGTTTGCCACATAAACATCGTAACCTTGAGCCTTTTTCCAATTGATGTATTCCTGCTGGTAAGGTGCTAACTGAGTGTGGCTTATAATCAACATACTAGGGCGTCTGAAGCTTAGGTTTCGCAGATACGACTGATCATAGTTGTCAGCTAAAGTCTTATATGCTTCTTCAAAGGCAGCGGAAATGGTTGCAGGCACTGGAACAGGTTGGTTGCCAATTAAATCGAAATCAATGTTTACCAGAGTGCGCACTTGAGTTTCGGTGGAAATCTGAGTTTCAATTTTAATGGTAAACCCACGCATCTCTCTGAATGTAAACCCATGCACTATTTGCAAAGCACTCTCTTCCCGCTTTTGTTCTGCAAAAAGGAAATTCCCGCTGAGGTCAAACACATTCCAGGTCATGCTATTTACCTGCAATGCTGCGTTGACAAAGGGAAAGGCAAGGGTTGTAGTTATCGCCGGAGTGGGAGCAGATACATCTCCCTCATCTAAATCTGCAGTCATCTCTGCCATGGGGCTTAAGCGTAAAGCCTCCATTCTGGCATTCAATACGTTACCGTTCACGCTGTAGTTTTGCAAGCCGGCTGCCCCTAATAGGCCATAAGCAAGGAGCAGGATTGCGACTATATACTGTTTCATTTTTCCTCCATCGATAAGTTCTTATTTATGATATATGCAACTTCCTTTCCAAATCCCCAAATAATCTTTACTTTCTATTATACTTTTGGATTTGGCTGTTTACTTGCATAACAGCTTAATCTCTATTAACATGAAAATATAAGGATTTATGAATGCGATTTAGAAATAACTGGATAGCACTGATTTGCCTGGTGCTACTTATTGCAGCTTGCGGGAAAAATACTGAGTTAACCCCACCGGATGTCGATCACACCGATATCAGTTTTGGAACCGATAATACTTTGGATATCATAACCTGGAATATAAAATTGTTTCCCGAGGCTACAAATATATCGGAGCTAAAACAGATGATTCCGGCCATGAATGCCGATGTTATTGCTTTTCAGGAAATAATGGACTACACTGCCTTTATGAGCATGGTTGCCCAAATTCCAAATTATGCTGCCTTAGTTTATGATGCCACTGCGGATTACCGTTTGGCTTATGTGTATGACACAAGAACCATAACAGTTAATAATCAATACACAATTTACAATGGTGATTCCAATCCTTTTCCCAGACCGCCCTATGTGCTGGATTTCAATTGGAATAATGAAAATTACTACGTTATAAACAACCACCTGAAAGCCTATGGCGATAACTATATAGATGAAAGTGATGACTGGGATGAAGAATACCGTCGGCGCACAGCCTGCCAAAAACTGGATTATTACATCAGCACCAACCTCCCCGATAAAAAAGTTATAGTCGTTGGCGATATGAATGATCAAATTGCAGAACCAGCAGAATATAATGTATTCTTAAGCTTTATAGATAAGCCAGCGGAGTATCTCTTTGCCGATATGCCCATAGCTGTTAGCCCCAATTATAACAATGTGTCTTATCCAAGTTCATTAAGCCATATCGACCATATTTTAATCAGCAACGAGCTTTTCGAAGCCTTTACCGCTGGACAAAGCTATTGCCGCACGATAAAGGCTGAAAATTGGATGGTAAACTGGAACACCTATGCCAGCACTATCTCTGATCACAGGCCTGTGGGCATCAGAATTGGTTATTAAGCGTAAGTAACAGCTCTTCTGATCTTAGCTATCACCTCATCGCACAGTTGGCGCGAACGCTGGGGAGAATCACTTTCCACATAAATACGGATAATTGGTTCAGTGCCCGATTTGCGCACATGGATCCAGTGTTTATCACCTGTTGCTTTTATGCCATCCTGGGTATCCAATGTGTATCCGGCAAAAAAGCTTGGAACTGCTTGCATAGCTGTGTCCATTTGACTGGATTCCAAGGTTAGCTTGTCTTTGGCAAAATAGTATTGAGGCAATTCACTAGCCAATTGAGAGATGCTTTTTCCGCTTTCGGCCATCAAACCAAGGATCAGAGCCATTCCGACCATCGCATCACGGGTATAATGAACTTCCGGACAAATGACTCCACCATTGCCTTCCCCTCCAATGGGAGAAGCCAATTCCTGCATCTTTTTGCCTACATTAATCTCCCCCACCTTGGTACGAACTACTGAGGCACCATACCTGGCAGCAATATCGTCTGAAAGCATTGAACTGCTGAGATTTACTACAACAGTGCCAATCTTTTTGGGAAGGACAAATAATTCTGCCAAAGCAATGGTCAGCTCTTCACCAATACATTTCCCCAGTTCAGAGACAATAGAAAGCCTATCTACGTCCGGATCAGTGGCAAATCCTATATCTGCACCATAAAACTTTACTGCTTCTTCCAATTGACCAAGGTTTTCGTTCAATGGTTCTGCCACATGGGCAAAAATGCCGCTTGGCTCACTGTTTAGTTCATATACTGTGCACCCAAGTTTTTTAAGAAGCATGGGCGAAATAAATCCCCCTGCTCCATTTACGGAATCAATCACAACTTTTAGCTGGCGGGCTTTGATTTGATCAATGTTCAAATAAGGTATGGACAGCACTTTGTCAATATGCCTATTCGTTGCATCCATATCTGTGCTTAGCTTGCCGATTTTATCCCATTCAACCCAGTTTATCGCATCGTGGACAGAGGCTAAGAATTCAGCAGCTTTTTCGGGTGCCAAAAACATGCCATCTGCATCAACAAACTTCATGGCATTCCACTCTGGAGGATTGTGAGAAGCTGTAATGGATATTCCGCCTATGGCATCTGATTGTTCCACTGCCAATAACACCGTAGGAGTAGAAACAACGCCCAAGTCAGTAACATTGCAGCCAACGCTTATTAGTGCAGAAACAATACTATGCAGCATGGCATTGCCTGTGGTTCGGCTGTCTCTACCCACAATTATTTCCGGAGTTTGAGAAGCATTGAGACTTTTTTGAAACTCGCCAAATTTAGCGGCAAATTGTATGGCTATAATAGGATTAAGGGTGTCTGCAAAGACACCCCTAACGCCGCTAACGCTTGTCATTAGCTTGCTCATAACTTCTTACATTCCGAATTTTGCTCGGTTGTCCACAATCTTGGCGGTCTTTTTCATGGCATCATACCAACGGTTCCAGGCAGCGTCTTCCAAGCGTTTCCGAATGGTTTCCTGCCCATCTTTATCTTTGGCAAATGCGGCTAAATCCGGCTTTTTACGTTCTGTGGCAGAAATGATAAAGCTACCTTCCTTGGTGTGAATCAAGCCACTGGTCTGATTGCTTTCCAGCTTCAGAGCAGCAGTGGTAAATTCTTCTGCAATACCAACATTGGGGATATTAGAGCCTTTTTTATGCAGCGGCAAGTCCATTATCTTCCAGCCTTCTTTGGCAGCAGCAGTAAAATATTCGCCACTTGGGTATTTTTTTACGAACTCATCTGCTTTCACCTTGATATTGGCCACTTTTTTCTCTTTTTCCAGTTGGTATTTGATACGTAGTTTCACTTTTTCAAAGTCTTCGAAATATTCTTTTTTATTATCCAGCATCTGAGCAATTATCATGCGGTTCTGTTGATCCGTCATCATTTCTGAAACAGTTTTGGCTTTGGCGGTGCGCATAAATTGCACCATAGAGCTAAGATTGCCAATTCCGGGAATATATTCTTGATCATGAGGGACCCAATCGCTTTCGCTGGCTTCCATTTTCAGCTCTTTGGCTGCGGCATCAATGCCTTTTTTCTTGATTAGCTTACTTGCTTTTTCTGCTTTGATTGCCAGTTCTTCTTTGGTAGCATCGGAAGCTTTTACTGAAAGCAGAATATGGCTTGCTTTAATTTTTGCTTCAGGTCCAACGGCACCCAGACTGTCGCAGCGGATAATATGCCAACCAAAGTTGGTTTTTACCGGCTGACTAATCTGACCGGGTTTCAGACTAAAAGCTGTATTTTCAAATTCAGGCACCATTTGTCCACGGCCGAATACGCCCAATGAACCGCCATTTGCTTTGGAACCAGGATCTTCAGAATATTCTGAGGCAAGAGCCGAGAAATCTTCACCATTGATAGCGCGTTTATAAATGTCCATGGCACTTTTTTGAATTTCCGCGAAGTCTTTATCGGAAGGTTTTTCTTCGAAGGCAATGTATTTCATGCGGGACGCTGGTCCCTTCTTAAATTCTGTGTTCTTATTCTTATCGTAATAGGCTTTAATTTCTGCATCTGTAACTGTAACAGGATCAGACATGTTAAAATCGAACCAAATGAATTTTCCGGTAACCGTATCGTTTTCTTTGATATAATCTACTTTCAAACTATCAAGAGTGATGCCAGATTTGGCCTTGATTTTCTCCTGCAGTTTTTGGCGGGGCAGATAACTACGCACGTAGTCTTCCATCATAACAAAAAACTCGGGGTTATTTTTCAAGGCAGAGAGATACTTCGTTTTGTCGAAGATGCCATTGGTTTGAAGGGATTCATTCTGCATCAGTTCTTGAGGAGGGTTGTTTTGCATTTCGGTAAGAATATCATCCTCGGTAACTTTAATCTTGTTCTTCTTAATCTGTTGATTCCAGAGGATATCGTCCACCAAAGCCTGCCAAGCTTGACCTTCCAGGCTTTTACGGGTGTTATCGTCCATGGGCTGATCTTTATACATTTCCGCATAGCGGTTGTACATATCTTGTATCTTGCTTTGATACATTTCCAGCGTAATCTTCTTGCCATTCACTTTCCCCAAATAGGGTTGGGGTCTAAGCAATTCGGCCAAACCGACTGCGCCCATACCAAGGATGAAGATAATCGCTATAAAATAGATGACTAACTTCTGTTTCTTTCTCAGGTTCTCGAGCATTTCTATCCTCCACAATGGATCATAATTTCTCTTTAGATAGCCACAATTTTAAACCTGTCTTTTTATTCAAGCTTTTTTTTGGAGGGGCTACATAAAGCAGATATAGGGTCTGGCAACTCCAGCCCGGATTCGGGTGTGTGGTTCAACGTGGCACAATGAGCCTTTTGCCTTTATAAAAGTAGCGCGGAAAGCGGGACTAAAGCTTTGTGTCCCAAATGAATCGGTGATAATTATGCACAGTGGCAGTTCTTCATTTCCGGTATTAATCACCCCAATTTCCCTGCCTAAAAAGTGCACTAAATCGCCTTGTTTCATCCCCGGACACACCATTGCAATGGCCTTATTTTTTATCAGATATGAAAGTGTGTCGAGCTTGGGTTCAAAATCCAATGCCACCACTTTACCTGCCAAATCAAGACCCTCAAGAGCAGCTGAATCAGGAATGTAAACAAACTCTCCATGGCAGCGTTTTCCCAATCCCAGCTTACCATCCAACCTGTTTCCACTATACTTTATGGTTACAGAATTGCCTTCGGTTATTTCGCTTACTATACCCTTAACATGAGAGAAGTAGTTTTTTGGCTTAATATTATACTGAATGGTTACAGTTCCGTTTACTCTGTCAATTTCCGTAATGACCCCGCTACTGGGAGCTTTTACAAAATGAGGTGGTTCGCCTTTCCCGCTTTCCAACTTTTTGGCCAGAACATCTCCCAGATAAACAAAATCACCCATTTGGTGCTTTAGGTAGGACATCATCTTTTTGGGTTGGCAGCCAAGATGCTCTGCCACATTCACTTTAACCGGATTACCGCTATAATCCTGAATTTCCGAAAGCACCAGCACACCGCTGTGATAATCGATAAATTCCACCTTCCCACTCACTGGAGAACGAAAATCCTGCCCCACCCATCTTTTGGAAGGTGGTTCCGGCAGATGACGAAGTAATGCATCGTAATCCACCCTGTATCCCACTGTAACCTGTAAGGTAGAGCGAACCAAATCCGGGCTCACAAAATCAATGTTCAGATAGGCATTCACAATAAATAAGCGAGGGGGATTGAACTTGTTTACTGCCACAATTGTATCCGGGGTAACTGCCTCATTTTCATTGACCAGGATATCGCCTTTATAAGGAAGCGAAACTACTTTATAAAATTCTCCCTGATAAGCTTGAACAAGATTCATAAATGCATTTGTTTGTTTTTCATCCAAGGGCTCAGGCTTTCTGATTCCCAGGGCTTTCTCCAGTTCTTTTCCATTGCCGAGAACTTCTTTGCGTGTGTCTATAATAACCGGCAAAGCCGTAGAAAGGCTGATTGGTTCTTTGTTCGTGCTGATTACACACTTACCCAGAGGTGTTATCTGCAGCTCCCGCAAAGTAGCTTTTTCCAGATAGATCACCGTTTCGGGCATCACATTCAGCACTTTTTCTGCTCCATTTTCGCTGTATTTTAGCTGTAAAACCGGTTTTGTGGTTTTTGCAGGAAAGTGAGGACGAATATGAATGGCAAGCTTTTGCAGGCAAGAGCTACTCAACAACTGGTTAGATAGGTTTTGCTCCACATTTGACAACACTCCCAGATGAGGAGTGATAAAATCCTTATCCAGCCACAGCTCCGTTATGCCATGCGCATCAAAGCCATCTATAAGAATAGCTGCACATTGTTCAGGGCTTTTAGCATGCGAAAACACACCTCCCGCAGCAATGAGCACATCAATTTCCATCGGATAAAAATGCAGCTTGGACTCTATCAGTTCATATTCAAACTGACGTTCATAGGCTCCTATATCGCTGGTTTTCAGTTTATCCAAAAAGCCAATTTTCTGTCCATTATAGTGCATTTCCTGGTGTTGAACCAGGGCAAGGCGTATGGCTTGTTTGGCTAAAACTTGTTCGATTTTCACTTCTCGCTCTGTGGAAGGATTATAGGTGGGATACAAAGTTTTATTCCCTATATAATTACGCACTTCATCCAGCGTGAAGTCCTGGGGGAGTTCTTTTACAAATTGCTCTCCACCGGATTCTGCCAAAACATTCAAAGCACTATAGCTCATCCCCAAATTTGCACTTACGGTGCGTTGATAGTGCCCTTTTATGTAAGAGAACACATCTGTGGTCGCCCCGCCAATATCAAAGGCAAAGAAGTTCCGTTTATCTTCTGCGGTAGCATTTATCATACTATTTAGCACGCCTATGGGAGTGGGAATAATCTCGCTGAACACATGTTTTTTTAGCTCTGCATAGCCAGGAGCCCGTTCCATCACGTTTTCCATAAAAAGCTTTTGAATCATATCCTGAGTAGGTTTCAGGTTTTCCAGCCCTATAGTAGGACGCAGATTGGGTAACACCACCAGGTTAAAATCTTCACTAATCATGTCTTGCACCATTTCTGCCACGTCCTGATTGCCGGCATAGATTGTAGGGATTTTAACATCTGTAGCAAATTTGGGCAGGGGTTTGGCAATGCGTAAAATCTCCGCCAACCTCAAGACTCCCGAAATGGCTCCTCCATCGGTTCCCCCACACAGCAAAATCATATCAGGATGCAGATTGCGCATTGCCTGCATTTGCTCTGCTGCCGAGCGTTTATCATCCACAGCAAATACATCCAACAGAATTCCACCCGCTCCAAATGCTGCTCTACGTGCACTGGATGCACTATCAAACAGAGTTAACCCAATAACCAATATTTGTAAACCACCTCCGGCACTGCTGGTGGTAAGATAGCGGATATTGGGAGCAAAGCTTAGCTTGGAAGCCTGGGAATTGGCAGCAAGGATAGGGATGCCCACCTGTTCCTGAAGCTGTTTTATTACCTCATACACACCTATGCAAACATCATTAAATGGCTCTTCCACTGTTGTTTCGGCATGTTTGATACCTAAAATCAGGGGATTGGCATCGCTGTTGTCCACTAAAATCGCTTTGGTAGTTGTACTACCCACATCTGTAATCAAAAAGTATTGGCTAGCTTGTGCCATGATTCCTCCATTAAAAATTGTTGCTGTGCATAAGTTGGCATAAATTCCTTCTTATTGTTTCTCATGTTCTTAGAAGACCTTTTAACTGGTCTCCGCCTTACACAATCTATGCTTTTCGCAAATTACATCCTTATCAACCGATTGCTTTTGTATGAAAATGGTGCTTGGTATCTTGTCAACATCTTTTTTTTCATAATAACAACTACCCGGCTGATGCTGTTAAGTCCAGGAGTCATTACCGCCAGAGATAAGCTATATAACCACCTCTATCCTAAGCGGCGGGAAGGACTCATGGAACGGCAATAGCAGGTTGATTGGGGTGATGCACGTTTAATGAGTCCTTGTCGCCCTTCATAACAAGTAACAGCTATAATGTTGGGGGACGGCGACAATGACTCCTTAACTCCAATAGCGTATCACCTGTCAGATCGCTGTCTCTTCTCCATTCCTAACAGCCTATTATGCCTATCCCCGCGGTTACCCTTAAGTAACAAAAATAACTGCAAGGTTATTGAAGGGATACTCTAAGTATGCTGGTGAAACCAAGCATTAAACAGGGGGGGACTTACCTACCAGATGTAGCTTAGTTGCAGCAGAGGAGTTTTACCTTGTTGACCAAAGGATATATGGCTGCGCTTTGGTTGGGCATTGTAACGCAGGACATCAATTCCGCTTACCAGATGATTTAAAATCAGCACACCAGTGGCAACCAGAGCGTAATCTTTAAAATCCTGACTGCGGTTGCGGAGTTTGTTATATTCACTGCGGTGGTAAGAGGCATCCCAAGCCCAGAATTGATCATCGCCATAACTGTAGGTATCTATGTATTCCTGTTGCAGAACAGGATCGTAGGGAAATTGTTCCATTGCGGTTTTGCGCACCCAGGCATTGTAACCACCGGCATTATAACCGCTGCTTTCGTATTTGGCCAGATTGTTGTAAAAATCGCTGTTGTAGCTGCCAGGATTCAGATGAGCAAACTTGATGGCATATTCGTAAGAATCCCGTTGCAAAACCTTGCTTTCATTGGTCATAAAATACATGGAACCAATAATTACAGCTTCAGAGGCCATCATCGCATAGCCATAATCTCTGCTGTCAATTACCTGAGACAAACCAGGAACTGCAAAGGAACGAAGTGCCGAAACTCCCCGGCTTTGTGCAGTTAGAGAAACGATACTTACTACTACGAAGATGGCCAAAGCAATGCGCTTCATAGCTCCCCCTAAAATTCTATCTTATAATTTAGCATGGCACCCTCTAATCCAGAAGGGGTTACATACACAGCCCCATTCAGCTTTCTGGAAAGCAAAGCACTGTCGATAGCACTAACAGCACGGTTTAACAGCATGATTCCCAAAGCGAAATTGTGGCTCATCTTGGTGCGTTGATGGCGGAGGCGCATGTTTTTGTATTCTTGCCAGCTGGCCTCATTACCCCAGTTCCAGGCTTCATCGCCGGTATAGGTATTTCGCTCTATATAATCAAGATAGGCCTCAGGGACGTAATTGTAAATCAGATAATAGTTTCTGGCCATCATTTCCTGGATATCATTGTAATAATCGCTGCTAACAAAATCCTGCACCGCTTGATAATGATTACGGGGCATTCCATAAGGCACACCCGCATAAGCTGAGGCAAAACTCATATAGCTGTCCCGCTGACGCTCAATTTCCTTGTCGGTGGATACGAAAGCATAAATGGACAGCATATCTATGGCAAGTAAAGTTCCGCCCCTGGTATATTCGCCCATCAGTAGTTCACCACTGCCCGGAAGCAAAACTGAAGCCGCAGGATATGCAATTCGCGGCAGAGCCAATAAGGGTATAAAACCCAAAAGCAAAACCATTAGAACAATCTGGACTTTATAGCTTAAAACTTCCATTTCATTCCCAGCATGGGGGTTACAGTATCTTCGAACATAGCGGCATAGATATTCATCTGTGGCATGGTTTGAGAAATGGAAAGCCGGTTTACATTTCTGGTAACCCGGACTGCATCAATCCCTGCAGCCAAATGATTGAAAGCAAGAACCATAGTGAAGATATGAGCTTTGGAGTATTCGCTCTTAGCTTCATTACGCATTTCTATAAAGGTTTTGCGCATCTGGCTGGCATCATGAGAACTTGGTGATACAGAAATAGTTGTATCAGTTCCCCATTGCGGGAAATTGCCAGTCCAATGGGTATTGGGATTGTCCAAAGGACCATCAACCACCCAGCGAGGATCTACAAAATTACCCGAAGCATCAGCGGCAAAACGGTAATACCAATCCATCCAACCAAATACGTAATGGGGATATTTGCCGATATCTTCATAAAAATGTTGAGTGTTGGTGGGGTCTAAACGGAAATAACCGTTGTCATAGATATCGGAGCTATTAATCCCTTTTAATATTTCTTGAATCTCGTTCTGCCGGTTGCGTTGATAACGATAACCTTGAATTTGCGTTCCGTCGGAAGTTGGGTAGGTTATTAGTTCGCCCGTGGCATACTTTTCAAATCTGTCTGTTTTATCGTTTCCCTGAATGCTGAAATAGACCAAACCGCCTATACAAGCAAGCTCTATGGCAGGGAAAATGTATGTGGTAATTGAGGTTTTATCTGCATAAAATTGGCCAGAACCTGGAACAAGCACAGACATTAACATTGCCAGCCGTGCATCTTTTTTGCCATAGTTAACCTTAATCAAGTCGTTGGTTACCACGGAATCCTCTGTAGCGGGCTGGGTCTTTGGCTGTTGTTCATATAGCCATTGATCAATATCACTGCTTGGTTTGGCTTGTGCAAACAATCCACAAACCAAACTCAGGACGATTGAGACCAAAATAACTTTTTTCATAAGCATACCTCGCTTTACAAGATAATCACTTTTCCACGGCAAACTTCAGGCGTTTGTGCATGCCGTCATTTTCCAGGCTGAGAAGATAAACTCCGGAACTGAGGCCTATGGTATCCAATTCTATCTCCCGTGGATTATTTTGTGATGATTGAATGGTCTTGCTGCGTACCAGAGAACCGCTGATATCATAGATATTTAGCTTGGTTGCACCACTGTAATTCTCTAGCCGCAACCGAAAATATGTGTTTTTTACCGGATTGGGATAAATGTATGCATTGGGCTTTGCTGCCGCACTGCCTTCATCGCTGAATTCTGAAACAAACAGCCCACTTCCGCCATTTCTGTAGCCATTGAACAGGATGGGGTTGGAGGTTATGTTTGACACACTGTGTATAAACAAACGACCCTGTGCGTCGGGATAATACCAATATAGCTTGTTTAACTGCTGATGGTAGTATAGAAAGTCTGCCTTATCTGTGGTAGGATAGTACAAGCTTTGTTCTGGAATCAGCCGTGCATTTTTATCTATGGCAAGATAGCCAAAACTATTTAGCGGGAAATACATAGTGCTTTCTTCGCCAAGCTTTAGACTAAGTGGGCTTTTCTGATATGAGATATTGTGCGCGGCCTTATAGGGAAAGCCGTTTAATAGGGTGCCATCGGATTTAAGCGCGTAAAGCTTGTTTCCCAGCCCAAAAAAGATCACCGGTGAGATATTTCCCAGCTTGGTAAGACCCAGTTGCCCGGGTTTGGCAGTGCTGCGGTTGGTAAAAATTAGTTCCGGAGTGTCGTTGAATATTCTGTAAAGGTTACCGCTGTTGGACATCACAAAGATCATCACCAGTTCTGGATTTGTGCTTTTATAGATTAGTGGTTCAATCTCTCCAAAAACATCGGGTAGGTTATATCTCTTTGCATTAAATGAACTTATATCGTTAGCTTGATGTATGCAAAGTGAGTTTGATCCCAATACTACCAGTTTATCATCCCATCCTGCCAGTTTTAACACATCGTTTACAGGTAGAGCGGTTTGTGATATTTCGTAATTGTCAATTCTACACAGCATAGGTTGGAAAACTGGAGCAGGGGAGTAGGTGTAAACACTGTTGCCCAAACTTAGAGGCACAGTTGTAACACCACCATATAACCAAGTCTCATGTATAGCCATATCAACATTGGAAAACTCTATAAACCGCACTGTATTACCGGCAACTGATACCAATTCAAATATTCCGTCCCCATTGTTATCTGTTTTTATAAGTGGGAAATCGTATTGATGTAGCGAATCTGCAAAAGTGCCCATCAGGTTTTGCCAGCCGCCATCCACATTGCTTAACAAGTCTATACTCCCTGCGTGGATAGCCGGTAAATCAGTTTCGCTAAAGCCGGAATTGATTATCGGAGCTGTTATTAGAGTAGAGGAATCAAAATCAATCACATCAATGTTCTGGAAAAAACCGCTGCTTATTTTAAAAGACATATTGGCAGAAGGATGGCCAATCTGGCTGAGATGAAACAGGCCCGGAAGCCCAAAACTATCTTGCAAGGGAGGCTTGGTTTGGGAATTCAATGCAGGTTTCCAATCCTGTATACTCCAGGAGACAAAGCTGCCATTTATGTCTAAAACAGGTTTCTTAGCATGAAAGTATTCATAGGGAGTACCAGTCCAATACCTCGAATAGTCACTGCCCAAATCATTTAAACCATCCGCTTCAATTACCGATACACCTTTACGCAGGATATCGGTGTTTACCGTATTGGCATCAAAATTACTTGCCCAACTTCCATCACTGTAACTGTGCCCTTCGTCATATATAACGCTTTCATTCACATGCCAAACCATTATTCCACCGCCAATGGCAGAGCCATCGCTTTTTATGAACGAGGGCAACAGATAATCATATTCCCAGGTGGCCGGATTGGAGGGATCGTCAAATGGAGTGGGATACAAAACTACTCTGCCGTCCAGGTCTCCAAACACGGCAGTTCCACCATCACCATCAGGATCCACGTTGCGATTCTCTACCAGGATATATTCCTTTTCATTCAAGGGAATCTTGTAAGTATGCGGGACAAGGTTATCACCAATTTGAAAGGCTGAAACGCTTTTTATGGCCAAAGGATTGAACATTTCTAAATCAGGAAACTCTTTCAGTAGTCCTTTGCTTAGATACTGCTCACCGAACATCAGATTCCTGGAAAATGCACCCGGTAGAGTGGGCAAAACACCCTCTACAAAAACTAAATCACCACCGGGCAAAGTATCAACCAAAACCCCGGAACCTCCGCTATCCATGATGTCAAACATACCAACCATCGGACGGTAGCTGTAAACATCATACAAATCCACCATTCCAAGCGAGTGCCCAAATTCGTGTGCAATCACAGCATTCAAAGCACCATATCCGGAATGAACATTCACACCATCACTTTCTGTAATTGTGAAGTCCTGGGAGATTGTAGCTGGAACATTGCAAGCATGGGAAATCAAGACAGTGCCATTATCGACCACAGCTTCTTTCCCTGCTACAACATTTATATAAAAAGAGGGGATGTCTGAAGGCGTGTCGCCATTAATGTCGTGTTGCCAGTCTGATCCTGCATGGATAATCATATAATGGGTATAAGTGCTAAAATCAATCTTGGGATCATCTGTATCTGCAAGCTCAAAAGCACTTTTAAAATATTCTTCCATACGGCTTAGAAACAATTCGGAGCTTGCTCCCACAGGATTGTAATACCCCATGGGTTGCGGTAAGGTGTAAGCAGCTTTATCCTTTGGCCATACATCGTATATAAGATTAAATGTTTGCGCAGAAACAGCTTGGTAATAATAGCCCATAGCCTTCAAGTTGGATTCGAAATACTGTTTGTTGTGGGGAGGTGCTCCGATGGAATACAGGTAGGCAGGGTCGGCTTCAAGGGCAAATTTACCGTTGCCGGTCGTATTGAGATCATCGGTAATTTCCAAACTGAAATCCACTAAAATAACCAATAAACGGTTATTACTGGGGCTTTTTCTGTCTATATTGTTGGTTTTTGCTTGATTCAATTGGGTTGTAAAGGGATGAAGTTTGTTACGTTTGGGTGATTGTTGGTCGCTTTTCCTCAACAGCATTTTCTGTGCCGGTAAAATTGAGGCAACCAAACACAGGAGTAGTATAAACGCTAATTTTTTCATCTTCACAGGCTTAATTGGTGCAAAAGCAGAAGTCCCCATAGTTGCGGGGACTTCACACACTTACTTATTTGCTAAAATTCGAAGCCAAGAGAGAATATTTTATTATAATCAACCAATCCACCACCGGGTACCATGGCAAAATCGGCTGAAAGTTTGTATCTATTATCAAATTTGTATTGAACGCCCAACCCAAAGCTGGGTCCGGTTACTTCTCCAACCACGTCGGCATAATATCCGCCACGCAGAGAAATAAGCTGTAAGTATGTGTATTCTGCACCTACACCATAAATTGTTTCGTCAAAATATTTGAAACCCGTAATAAGCCGCTGATACAAGGGATCGTCATTAGCCAAAATCTTGCTTGCTTCAGCAGTAACAATAAACCGGTTCATAGGGTTGTCAAATGCAGTGTAAGCAGCTCCAAGCCTGAAGGTCATGGGGCAGGGATCAGCTTGTTCCACATCCACAAAAGTGATATCGGGTCCAATGTGTTGCAGCACAACTCCAGCATCCAAATTGGGGACAAATACATCCTGGAATTTGGCACCAAGATCAAAGGCAAAGCTGAATGCCGCACCTTCTTTTTCGGTTAAACCTGTTCCAGGTGCAAGGTAGGAATACAGCAGCTTAAAGTTGCCGCCAATACCAATTTTCTCGGGGACTAATTCGTAGCTGTAGCCCATCACACCGGCTACGTCAAAACTGTGAAAATCACCCAATACAACGTTTTGCGAGTTGGTTTGGGTTTGGGTTCCGGCATCCATCCAGATTATGTGTGCATTAATGTTGCCGATCCCATAAAAGCTTTGATTCCAACCCAGATATTCATAGAACATGTCTTCAATACCGGAGCCGGCCATCCAGGGTATATGAGTTCCGGCAAGCTGAGTGTTTTTATTAAATGCCGTGGCACCGGGATTCCACCACATACCATAAGCATCATCTGCTATGGCGCAGTAGGAACGTCCCATGGCATTTGCACGGGCACCAGGTTCAAAGGTTAGGAACAACAATGCGCCTTGGGAAATTCCCGACAACGCCAAGGGCATCACAAGCATCAGCATCAGGCCGATTACTACAAAAGTTCGTCTGAACATTATACCTCCACAGGTGGTTTGGATCTATTTCAGGTTCAGGAAATATACCCTGAAGTGGTTATACCATTTGGACAATTTAATCTACTTGTCGGTAAGAACAAATAGACTATGCCTATTGACTTCTTTTCTTAGCTTTAAGAACTGCCACTTTATCAAGATGTGTTTTTGTTCACTCCTAACAATTTTGGTGCCGAAGGCCGGAATCGAACCGGCACGAGCCAAGGCTCGGTGGATTTTGAGTCCACTGCGTCTACCAATTTCACCACTTCGGCACACTGTTTGGCCATGTTTTGTAAAGCTGTTTAGCTGTCAAGCAAAAAGCACGATTTCCCATTATTTATATGCAAGAGAGCATTTTTTGTTCCAAAACCCGATAAAATTCAACAATTCAACGCATTTACCGTCTGCGAGTATGCGACCATAGCCTACGATGGTTCTGCTTCAAATCGAAAGTATAAATCTGAGATTGCTAACACGGATTTCAGGACTATAGGATTCTGAGGATTGGAGGAAAAGGTTTGCAGAGAATATCTTGAAAGTAAATTTAGTAAATCCTTGAAATCCTTTAATCCTAAAATCCTCGTTTCATACCGTCAGACCCCTGCAATTTCGTTTAACCTCGAGAAGAGCAGATTTGTTATAACATATAAGCAATACGCAATAAAATGAATATTGCATTAGCATTTCAGGGGGCATCGTTCTGTTTAAGTCGAACGAAACTCACAGCTATGCTCTTGCTCCCATTCCCATATCATTCCCAAATCATTCCCAATACTATTGAGAATGATCTGGGAATGATATGGCATTGCTAACAGGTATGGGGGTTGTAACTAAATGATTTCTTGGGTAATTAAATACATATGAAGGGAGGAACCACAAAAAGCATTGACAAGGCAAGGCATGTGAAAAACAAGGTAACAAAGTAGAATTATTAATCAATATGGAGATCAATGATGAAGAATATCCTGGTTTTAGGTGCTGCCGGTCAAATCGGCTCGGAACTTGTCCCTTTCCTTAGAAACATTTATGGCAATCAAGCCGTAATCGCTGCCTATCGCAGCACACCGCTTCCCCTGGATATTATGGAAGGTGGCCCCTGTGAAAACATGGACGCCCTCGAAGCAAACAGAATGCACGAAGTGGTAATGAAATACAAGATTGACAGCATCATCAACCTTGTAGCGGTTCTTTCTGCCAAAGGTGAAGGTAATCCGCCCCTTGCTTGGAAGATCAATATGGATAGCCATATCAACGCCCTGGAAGTGATGCGCGAAGTGAAAGGTGCTGTGTTTACGCCCTCTTCAATCGGTGCTTTTGGGCCTAGCACTCCCATGGATAACACCCCGCAGGATACCCTGATGCGGCCTACCACTGTTTATGGCATTTCCAAGGTTGCAGCCGAGCTTTTGGGCGATTATTACTATCTGAAGTTTGGTGTGGATGCCCGCGGTTTGCGCTATCCAGGCATAATTTCCAATGTTACCCTGCCAGGGGGTGGAACCACAGATTACGCCGTTGAAATTTATTATGAAGCCATCAAAAACAAAAGCTACACCTGTAACCTGAGTGCAGGAACCTTTTTGGACATGATGTATATGCCCGATGCCCTGCGTGCTTGTGTCGAAATAATGGAAGCTGATCCCAGCAAACTGGTGCACCGCAATTGCTTCAACGTTAGTGCTATGAGCTTTGATCCTGAAATGATCTCTGCCGAAATAAAGAAACATGTCCCCGATTTCCGCCTGGAATATAAAGTTGATCCCATCAAACAAGCCATTGCAAACAGCTGGCCAAACAGTATGGATCAAAGCGCAGCCAAACAAGAATGGGGCTGGAAACCGGAATACGACCTGAAATCCATGACCGAGGACATGCTGAAAGTTCTGGCCAAAAAGCTTAAATAATCATGATTAGAATAGGAGTTGTGGGCGTTGGCCACTTAGGACAGCATCATGCCCGCAAGTTTCAAAGTATTGAAGGTGCCTGCCTTGCCGGCATTTATGACCGGAATCAGACCCGTGCCGATGAGATAGCTGCAAAGCTGAATACAAAAGCCTTCGAAAGCTATGAAGCCCTGTTGGGTTCTTGCGATGCTGTTGATATTGCCGCTACCACTACGGCACATTACGAACTTGCCAAACCTGCTCTGCTGGCTGGAAAACATATTTTTTTGGAAAAGCCCATTACCAGCGAAATGGCACAGGCGGAAGAACTGCTGGCTTTGGCAGAACAGAAAGGCTTGATTATTCAGGTTGGCCATATTGAACGCTTCAACCCCGTTATCCTGAAAGTGGAACACGAAATTGGAGAGCCGATGTTTATAGAGTCGCACCGGCTTTCCACTTTTCATCATCGCGGCACAGATGTGCCTGTGGTGCTGGATTTGATGATTCATGATATTGACCTGATCCTCAGTTTCGTACATAGTCCGGTTACCGAAATCCGCGCCAGTGGCGTAGGGATTCTTACCCCAAGTATAGACATTGCCAATGCGCGCATAGAGTTTGCCAACGGTGCTATTGCGAATGTAACTTCCTCACGCGTGTCCATGAAACAGGAGCGTAAACTGCGCTTCTTTCAACGTGATGCCTATATCACCATGGATTTTCAGGCAAAACAGGTGCGGGTGCTGAAGAAATCGGCCGATATTATGAAGTATCTGCCCCAGATTTTGATGGGCTCCACAGATATTAACCCAGAGCAATTGATTGATATGCAAACAATTGATGTAAGCGACAGCCCAAGAGATGCCCTCAGCATGGAGCTGGAATCCTTTGTGGATTGCATCGCCAATCACAAAACTCCCATTGTGGATGGTGCCGCAGGAACGCGTGCTTTGGATATAGCCTTAAAAATTATTAAACAGATTCAAACCAAAAATCAGAAATTTAAGTAACAAAGAGTATCGTTCGGGCGATCGATAGCCCAATATAGGAAATGTGATGCAAGATGTTTTTGTAAAAGATGTAGCCCAACATATAGGCTCGGAAATCCGCCTGAAAGGCTGGGTTCGCAACACCCGTTCCAGCGGAAAGCTGGTGTTCATCATCCTGCGTGATGGTACAGGTGAAATGCAATGTATAGCTTTTAAGCCGGATTTGAGCGAAGAGACCTTTGAAACTGCCAAACGGCTAACCCTGGAATCATCGGTTATCATTACCGGTATTCCCAAAAAACACCCCAAACAGGACGACGTGTTCGAGCTGGATATCCGCTCGGTAGTACTGGTGCAACTGGCAGAGGACTACCCCATCAGTAAAAAAGAACATGGGCCGGACTTTCTTCTAACCAACCGTCATCTGTGGATCCGCTCTTCCAAACAGTGGGCAGTTTTACGCATACGGCACACAGTTTACTACGCCATCTGCGAATATCTGAATGATAATGAATTCATCAGGTTTGATTCGCCAATTTTAACTCCCAACGCCTGTGAAGGAACCACCACGCTGTTTGAATTGGATTATTTTGATGAAGGTAAGGCCTATCTTTCACAGTCGGGTCAGCTATATCTGGAAACAGGGATTATGAGTCTGGGCAGGGTTTACGATTTTGGCCCTGTGTTTCGTGCCGAGCGTTCCAAAACCCGCAAACACCTCACAGAATTCTGGATGATGGATGCCGAAGCAGCTTATGTGGAACACGCCGAAAACGTGCAGATTCAGGAAGGCCTGATCCGGCATGTCATCCGCACAGTGCTAAAGAAATGCGCCAAAGAACTGGAGATACTGGAACGGGACATAGAAGCCTTAAAAGCTGCGGATGCCCCGTTTAAAATAATGACGCACCGCGAAGTGGTGGACTACCTGAAAACCAAAGGCAGCGAGATAACTTACGATGGCGATCTGGGTGCTCAGGATGAAGTGATGCTAACCGAAGCATCGCCTGTTCCCATATTTGTGGAACGCTGGCCCAAAGAGATAAAAGCTTTTTACATGAAACGCGATCCCCAAAATCCAAACCTCGTATTAGGTAACGATTTAATTGCCCCTGAAGGTTTTGGCGAAATTATCGGCGGTAGCCAGCGTGAGGATGATCACGAGCTGCTGCTGTCCAGAATGCAAGCCGAAAATATGCCCATAGAAGACTATCAATGGTTTTTAGACCTGCGTAAATATGGTTCTGTTCCACACAGCGGATTTGGCATAGGCCTGGAACGTTTGGTAACCTGGATGAGTGGCATCCATCATATTAGGGAGACAATTCCATTTCCCAGGATGATTTATAGGATTTATCCCTGATGAAGTGGTCAGGGGACAGTAAGTGGAAAAGTGGAAAAGTGGAAAGGTGAAAAGGTGAAACAAGGTTTGAATCAAGCTTGCTTTATCTATCCATTTAGTCCACTATGTCCATATAGTCCACATCAGAATAACATCAACAAGGAGCTTCCATGATCAATAGCTACTTTTCCGAAACCACGAAAGTAATGAAATCTTCTCTGATCAGAGAACTGGTAGCAGCTACAAAAAATGTTCCAGGTCTTATTTCTTTTGCAGGTGGTTTTCCCTCGCCAGCCACTTTCCCTAAGGATGTGCTTAGCAAGCTTTATGCCGAAGTGGTAGCAGATGAAGGCAAAGACGTGCTTCAATATGGAGCCAGCGAAGGTGATGCCCAGCTTAAAGGCGAATTGTTGAAGTGGGAAGGCTACACCAACCTGACGCCGGATAACCTAATGACCACAGTTGGAGCTACAAACGCTATCTATTACCTTAGTCGGGCTGTTTTGAACGAAGGCGATGTAATTCTGTGTGAAGCACCCACATTCTTGGGAAGCCTGGTTGTCTTTGATGCCTTGCAAGCTGACGTGCAAAGCATCCCCATGGATAATGAAGGAATCGATCTGAACCTTCTGACTGAGAAAGTGAAGCAATTGCGCCAAGCTGGAAAAAAGATTAAAGTGCTCTACACTATCCCAGATTTTCAAAATCCAGCCGGTATTTCCATGAGCCTGAAACGGCGTCATGAACTATTGAACTATTGCCTGAGGGAAAACATTCTGGTGATGGAAGATAATCCCTATTCGCGTCTGCGCTTTAGCGGCGAAGAGCTTCCCACCCTGTTTCGCATTGCCAATGATGAAATGCAGCATCCATTTTTGGTTACGGAGATTGTTTCCTTTTCCAAAATTTTGGGGCCTGGTATGCGTGTAGCTTTTGCCAAAGGTAATCCAGAACTTATTAATAAAATGGTTTCCTGGCAGCAGAAAGTGAATATAACTCCTGATTGCGTAACCCAGCGCGTGGCAGCCAAGTATTTCGCCGGTGGACACATGAATCCTCACATCCATTTGATCTGCGAATTTTATAAACCATATCTGGACAAGATGCTAGATTGCCTGAATTCAGAAATGCCTGGCTTTGTGCAGTGGACCAAACCCCAGGGAGGAATATTCCTTTGGTTGTGGCTTCCTGAAGACCTAAATGCAGACAAGCTGTTCTTTTCTGCCAAAGATCATCTGGTAACCTTTATCCCCGGTAGCAAATTCTACCCTGAAGGTCAGGAAAAATACAATTGCATGCGTTTGAATTTCACGTATTCCAGTATTGAGCAAATAGAAACCGGAATTAAACGTCTGGCACAGCTATTAAAATCAATCTATGTTTGACAAAGGAACGTTTCTTGCTTATACTATCAAGTGAGCCCTGAATATCGATAGGAGACAAAATGAGAAAGCTGCTGATCATCCTTGCCCTGACAATTTTGTTGCTGCCTTTGGCAGCACAGATTGACCTTCCGCGTCCAAACTTTAGTCCCTATACTTCTAACAACCCCTCTTCATTGAATCTGGAAAACCTGTCTATGAGCCATTCCATGGGCTTTGAAGCGGGAACCAGTTCTACGGGAGATGGTTATTATCTTTCCCGCTACACAAACCACCTTAAGTATAAATTTAACCCCAAACTGGAACTTGACTTAGACCTTAATTTCGTCAATTTTGGCAGTGTAAATACGGCCAACAAGTGGGAATTGAACAGCGATAACGCTTCCAAAGTTATCCCAGAGTTTTCCCTTCGCTACAAGCCAACAGACAGCATATTCATCAATGTGCAAATGGTTCATGGTGGTCTTTACAACTACAATAGAAACAGCTGGAATAGCTGGCAAGGAGACCGTCCCTGATTACCGCCATTGTCATAATAATAGCCATCTTTGGTGCAGTTCTGGGCAGCTTTTTTAATGTCCTGGTGTATCGCATCCCGCTAAAACAAAGCATTGTTTTCCCCGCCTCACATTGTGCAAACTGCAAGAAGCGTATTCCCCCATATCAAAACATTCCCATCATCAGCTATTTGTTGCTGCAGGGTAAGTGTTCCAAATGCGGTGCTAAGATACACTGGCACCATTTATTGGTTGAGATTGTAACCCCTGTTCTATTTGTTGCATTGTTTTTCAGATATGGTTTGAACAGCTTTTTATTCTACAAGTATGCTCTGTTAATTGGGTTTTTGATCCCCATATTCTTTATAGATGCCTTTCAACAGATTATCCCTCATGTCCTTTCAATCCCGCTAATTGTTATCGGTTTTATCCTTTCAGCTATTCCCGGTAACGATATAGGAATCCTGAATGCTCTTTTTACCTCACTATTTGTGTTTTGCTTTCTATTGTTGCTGGCTTGGGGCTATCAAAAAGCCAGGGGATCCGAAGGTATAGGTGGTGGAGATATCTGGCTGCTAACAGGGATCAGCACCTTTTTTGGAATCACAGGGATGCCTTATATCTTTATCCTATCGGCTATTCTGGGTATAATCTATTTCTTTATTTTTGTGCGCGACAAATCCAAACCCTTTGCCTTTGGGACATTCATTGCATTTGCATCAATGCTTTGGGCAATAATTGGCGAAGACACAATTCTAAACGCCATACCTTACATATAGCAGTTTTTTTGTCTCTACTCTCAAGCTTGAGTGCTATTTAGAATAACGCTTTAACTAATGTTGCAGGATCCAAGCGAAAAGCTGAACCTTTGCCTTCAAAAAAGCTATGCTCCTTGATCAGATGTATGTTTAATGCCGTCCAAACGACAGTAGTATTGTTTTTTGTGTTAGTGAGGCTAGTTATGTATTTACGATGAAAACCGTCATGAGCCCAGGGACAGTTCATTCTTCCTCTAGTAACTTCAGTCTCCACTACATAAATATCATCAACTGTTACTCTGCCGTCAAAAGCATTAAAGCTGGCATTCGAAAAGTATAGCATTCGCTCTGCTACTTCAATTGGTGTTCTTGATAGAGCTTGCAACTGTTTGTCATCATCAGAGATAATGTCTGATATACTGCGTTTGTCTTTACCAAGGAAACCGTTTAAGGAAATAATTCCAGGCTGCATCCGGGCACGAATTCTTTGTTCTTGTGTAGTTTCTTTCATTTTCCTCATCCAAAACTGTCATAATATATTTTATCTTTGGGTATGCCTTCCTCAATCAGGGCTTTAGTTACTGCGTTTATCATTCCGGGGCTACCGCAAAGGTAAGCCTCTGTGTTTTTAGGATCGCGAATTGCATCTTTAAAATATGGCATAACAAATCCGGTTTTGCCTGTCCAGCCGTCTCCCTGCTCACTATGCGAAAGCACTGGAACATATTCAAAGCTGGGAAACACTTTTTCAAAGGCATGCATTTCATCGGTTAAATATAGGTCTTTGGTAGTTCGAGCTCCAAAGAAATAGGTCATTTTTCGTTTACAGCCAATCACTGCCAGATGCTCCAGCATAGATTTGATGGGAGCTTTACCCGAACCTCCAGCTACATAAATGATGTCGGCATCAGTATCCCGCAGGAAAAAATCACCATAAGGACCGGTCAGGCTTACTGTGTCGCCAAGTTTTAGGTGTTGGTGAACCCAGGTAGTGCAAATGCCTTCCGGGACATAGCGAATAATTAACTGCAGAGAGCTGTTAATTTCCGGTTTTGACGATATGGAATATGCTCTAATTACACCTTGCTTCACTTTGCCATAAGGCTTGGTTTCCAACTGAACATATTGTCCGGCTAAAAAGTCAATTTTCTCCCCGTCGGCAAATTTAAATGTGATACCCTTGGTGTCATAAGTATAATCTATGATTTCAGTAACAGTGGCATTGAAACGCCTTATATTAAAAATACCGGCAGGAATCTCAATCTTGATATCACTTTTAACTTTTACCTGACATGCCAGGCGGATATCTCCGGCAGCCAGTTCTGCCTTGGTGAGTAAAGGTTTCTCTGTGGGTAGAATTGGACCCCCACCAGAGATAACTTTGCATTTACAGGCAGCGCAACTACCGCGTCCTCCGCAAGCTGAAGGAAGAAATATCTGCTTGTCGGATAGAGAGCTAAGCAGGCTGTTTCCGCCTTTGATGACAAGTTCACGTTTACCGTTGATATCTATCTTACAATCACCATAATTGCTTAACCGGCGTTGTGCTATCACCATAATGATAGCAAGCAGGCTTCCAATAGCACTGAGGACTGTCACATCTTTGATGATTATAGTAAACATCACTTATCCCTATTGAATTTGCACAATACCGGAAAATCCGACAAAAGCCAATGCCATGATGCCAGTGATTATCAGGCTTATTCCCACTCCCTGTAAACCAAGGGGAACCATTTTTTCTTTTAGTTTACGCCGAATCGCAGCCAGCATTAGAATTGCCAAAAGCCAACCGATGCCGCTGCCAGCACCAAAAGCGATGGATTGCAGGAAGTTATAGTTTCTAATAACCAGAAACAGGCTTACTCCAAAGATTGCACAGTTTACAGTAATCAAAGGTAAAAATATGCCCAAAGTATAATATAAAGCTGGGGTATAGCGTTCGATGATCAATTCCAAAAGCTGAACAAAAGCTGCGATGACAATTATAAACACAATGAATTGCAGATACACAATTCCGAAATAAACCAGAATGTAATGATACACCAACCAGTTCAAAGCCGCAGTGATAGTTAGCACAAATACTACTGCCACACCTAAGCCAAAAGATGATTCCACTTCCCGTGATACAGATAGATAAGAGCACATTCCCAAAAAGTTGGTGAGCAGGATGTTACTTGTAAAAATAGCTGCCCAAAAAAGCACAAAAGCACTAATATCCATAACTTACACCTTCGGCTTATAAAACCGGACGTTTATTATCCAGATCAACATTGCCAAGATAAAAAAGGCACTTGGTGCCATTACCATGATAGACCAGGGAGTCCACCATGCACCTAACACCCTTATACCAAACAGACTGCCAAAGCCAAAAAGCTCACGGATAAAACCAATTAGTAGCAAAACAAAAGTATAGCCAACTCCAGCCCCAACTCCATCAACAAGTGAATCGAAAGGCTTGTTTTGAGAAGCAAAGGCTTCTGCCCTACCCATCAGAATGCAATTGGTAATTATAAGCCCTACATAAGGGCCAAGTTGTTTACTAATTGCGGGCAAATTCGCCTTCAAAAAGATATCAACAATAATCACATAAGCTGCGATTATTAGGGTTTGCACCATCATTCTCACACTGCGTGGAGTCCATGCTCTGATTAGAGAAATAGTGAATCCTGACAAAGCCAGAGAAAAGATTACGCCTAAACCCATGATTAGAGAATTCATCATCAGATTTGTTACTGCCAAAGCAGAACAAATACCCAGTATTTGACGCCAGATAGAGTTTTCTGTAAAGGCACTGGTGATAAAGATTTCTTTCTTAGTCATATACTTTCCTACCTTTGCACAGGCTGGGCATCCATGGCCTCTATGATAAGGGTTATTTCGCTTTCTAACATTTTTAAAACACTGGCAGAAGTAATAGTAGCACCTGTTATCTGTTGTATTTCGGTAGAATTGGTTGGCTGTTTACCTTCTGGGATCAAGATAAAACTCACCAATTTGTGCTTGTTTTGGTTTACTACATCATATATGGGTATCTTTTTGAATTGGTCAAGAAACCATTGTTCACCTATTCTTCCACCTAAACCGGGAGTCTCCATTTGATCATAGATAACCAAACCGTCCAAGGTTGTAATATCTGGCGAAAGAACTATCAGAGCACGCATTGAGCCCCATAATCCTTTACCACCGATATCAAAGCAATAGCCCAAAAGGCTGTCTCCCACAGATGCTGAAAATGTCCTACGGTCAACCCCAGGCAGCTGGACTTCATTAATATAGCTGGGAAAAGCTTCTGGATAATCGTTTACTATGTGATAGGGCTTGGTTTCTGTTGCTGAAGCAATTGACTCAGCGAATAGCCCCAACACCAAACGCTGGTAGCTATCTTTATTATTAGCTTCAATTTTGGCTTCACTGCTACGATACATAAAAGCCAAAATACCTACAAACACAATGCAGGTTATCAGCATAAATAAAACCGGATAGAGCATTGAGTCGCGAAAGTTACTCATGCCTTTGCGCCTTTACTATTATAGCGTTCCAGCCCATATTCTATTAAAGGCATAAAGGAATTGGCCAAAAGCAGGGCAAACATAAAACCTTCTGCAAATAGGGAAAACCTGCGGATATACACGGTTAAAAAGCCAATAAGGACAGCATATATCCACAAAGCCAACTTTCCCTTGGGTTGGGATACAGGATCGGTAGTCATAAAAACTATTCCAAACATAGCACCACCGCTTACCAGAAAGAACAAAGGGTTTTGTCCTGGATAAAAGATGTAATTAAAGACCAGAACACTGAGCGCAGTCCCCACCATGGGTTGCCATTTGGCTGTTTTAGTAAGGATCAAATATATGCCGGCCAAAATAATCAGCAGTGCCGAAGTTTCACCTAAAGAGCCACTGATAAAACCAAAGAATGCTTCAGGGAAACTATAGACTTTATCAATCCCCAGACGATATTGATTCAAAATAGTAGCTCCAGTTTCAAAAGCTTTACCACCACTCCAATATGCAAAACCTCCAGGAAAACCGCTGAAAGGCTTTGTCCAGGAAACTGTCATCTGATTTGGAAAAGAGATATAGACAAAAGTGCGACCCAGGATAGCCGGATTGAACATATTTGTGCCAAACCCGCCAAATACCATTTTACCAAAAGCAATTGACACAATGGCAGCAACAGCCGATATCCATAATGGAATTCCGGGTGGCAAAGTCATGGCTACCAACGAGGAAGTAACAAATACTGCCATGCTGACCTTACCGCCTTTTTTCTTGTAAACAAACATATATTCAGTTAAGTAACCAAACAGATTTGCCACCAGCACAACAGCCAGAACTCTAAAACCAAACAAGTACACGGCAAACAACAATAAGGGAGTTAAGCTATACAAAACTCTGTTCATGATGCTTTGCTTTAGTATCAGTTTAAACATGGTTTCTCCTAATCATCCCAAATCAAAAAGGATCATAGGCAGCTGAAGCCTCAAGACTGTCCATAATAGCCTGCGAACCCATGCTCAATATTAGTTTTACTGTGCTGCGCCGGGTTACCTTTTCTCCCGCTGAAGGGATACTACGCATAACCGTATTTACCGCATAAATGTCTGAATAGGTAGAATCTATCACTGTTGTGAATAATTCCAAATTACGTAAGGTGATAAATGCTTCCTGGAAGGGACGCCCAATTAGTGATGGAATAGTAACCGTGGCAGACCCTTTGCTTACAATTAAATAAACTGTCCCATCCTGGCGAATTTTATCCCCTGCACCGGGCATTTGCTCCAACACCATTTCTGCAGATGCAGATTCACTATAAATGGAGTCTTTCACCACCACGTGCAGCTTTTCGGTTTGCATAGCCCGTTTTGCCTTGGTAAGGTTCATTCCCGTTACATCGGGGACTTCTACTTTGGGAGTTTTACCCAAAACAACTGGAAAAATCAATTGGCTAAAGATAAAGGCAGTTACTATGATAATGCTCAAGCCAATTCCCAGTATATACCCTACCTGTTTTGTATTTAGATTTTTCACTTCCGCTCCTATTTGATGCGTTTCAGCTTTGCCCCAAAAGCTCCGTCCATGAAGTGCTTAAAGGGAATGGTTTTCAAATATCCTTCGCTGGTGTATTCCTTCGGGACAAAGGCACTGGCATCAACAAGTTCAAAGCGTTTGTTGCGTTTTAAAAAGGCGGCTATTTGTGCTTCGTTCTCTTTTGGATTCATGGTGCAGGTGCTGTAAACCATTATACCTTCGAGAACCACGAAATTGGCAGCATAGTCCAAGGCTTTCTCTTGTAGCTTAACAAGCTCGGGAATGGTATTATGCGCTTGCCATCTAAGATCAGCTTTACGGCTAAAAACTCCCCAACCGGAGCATGGCGCATCTACAAGAACACGTTGGAAGGCAGGAGCCATTGGGCCATACTTAAACGCATCGGTAACAACCAACTTGATATTGGTAAGCTGCAGGCGGTCGGCAGCTTGTTTCAATAGTTTCATTTTGTTGGGTATTTTGTCCACGGCTATCACTTCACCAGTGTTATCCATTCTTTCTGCGATGTAGGTGCATTTTCCTCCAGGTGCAGAAAACATGTCTAAAACGCTGTCATCCTTTTGAGGATCAAGCAGTTCCACAATCAACGCAGCAGAGGTGTCCTGAACTGAAAAATACCCCTCTGAAAAAGCCACATCATCCAATAGCTCAGCAACCTGTTTGGTATGAAACATCATCTTGCTGGCTGTTGAGGGGATAATTTCAATATTACGTTTGGCAAAATACGCTTGCAACCGACTCGGATTTGTGGCGGTGCTATTAACTCTGATGTGAAGTTCCGGATTTTCGTTATAAAACATCGCCAGGTATTCAGTTTTCTCTTCGCCCCACAAGTCTATCCACACTTTAATCAACTCGGGTGGAAAAGAATGCTCGTATGCAATTCGGTTTGTAGGATCAGTGGGAAACGTTATTTGCGGATTTCGGAGATAGCTTCGCAATACTGCATTTACAAAATCTGCCACCTGCGGATTAAAAACGCTTTTTGCCAGTTCAACTGTCTCATTTACGGCAGCATGTTCTGGAATCGAATTAAGATAGAGTATCTGATAAAGCCCAATATATAGAAGCGTTTTTATTTTGATATCGGTATGGGAGAATTTCTGTTTGTCAATGTAGAAAGATAGAATATAGTCCAGCCTTAGATACATCTTGATTACGCCTTTCACCAAAGCATAAAACAAGGCTGGATCATCTCCCGCAGCCTTTATTTTCTTGGCCTTCTGATGCAACAGAACATCGGAAAAATCCTTGTCCTTAAGTACTTTGAAAATAATAGAATAAGCTTCCTGGCGAAAGTTCATTTGCTTCTCTGATAAATTCGCTTGATTGTTTCTTTTATCAGTTCTTCAGTGTTTAGGTTCTTGGTGGCTTCATCCATCAGGCTCAGTTCTCTGCGGATTTGCTGAGCATTGAATCCTAAGGATATCATCGCGTTTTCCACCTCAAAACTACTGTCCCCTAAAACCAGATCTTTTTGATCTACATGATCCATTAGTTTGTGGATTCCGTCTTTTAGTTCCACAATCAGTCTTTGAGCTGACTTTTTGCCTATTCCGGGAACTTTGGTAAGCATGCCTTCTTCGCCGGAATTAACCGCACGCACAAAGGCAGGAATGCTGAGAGTGGAAAGAATGGAAAGCGCAATCTTGGGGCCTATACCGCTAATCCTGGTCAGCATTTGAAAAAGCTCCCGTTCGGCAGAAGAGCCAAACCCATAAATCCGGATATCATCCTGACTGATATGCAGATAGGCAAGCAAAGTGCAGGGCTGCCCCAGAACCGGGAGAGTTTCGTAAGTGCTTATCGGGATGCGCAGCTCCCAGCCTATACCCATGGCTTCAATAATTGCCTTCACAGGGCTTTTTTGCTTCAGGATTCCTGATATGTATTCTATCATGGCATCCACTTCATCCGGTTATAATGGCAGGTTGCAATAGCCAGGGCATCGTAGGCATCATCACGACGCGGCTTTTCCTTCAAAGGATAAAGCTGATTTATCATATAGCGAACCTGAAGTTTGCTGGCATTTCCATTACCCACAACCG
This sequence comes from Cloacimonetes bacterium UBA6081, assembly GCA_002428685.1. Classification (GTDB taxonomy): domain Bacteria; phylum Cloacimonadota; class Cloacimonadia; order Cloacimonadales; family Cloacimonadaceae; genus Cloacimonas. The sequence goes on from DIXL01000085.1 coordinate 153,635, forward strand.
ATTTTTTTATCTCTCTGGGGCTGTATTCCACAATTGGCACACCCTTAACTGCCAGCGCAAGCAAAATCACTCCTCTGGCATGGCCAAGCGTAAAGATGCTCTTTATCTGGCGGTGAAAGAACATGCTTTCCACGGCTGCCATCTCTGGGTGATATTCTTCCAGAATGCCGCAAATGTTTTCATATAGAGCTTTCAATCGATCACCAAGATTTTTTTTCTTCGTAACATCAATCACATCGCATCCCGCAGCAAGCACCTTTCTCCCTTCCATTTCAATCAGGCCATAACCACAATAGCGGCTGCCGGGATCTATGCCTATTATAATCACAATTCTATTCTATTCTCTTGCGAGCTGCTCCAAGACTTCATCTGAAATCTCATAGTTGGCATAAACCTTCTGCACATCGTCCAGGTCTTCCAGGAAATCTATCAGTCGCATCAGTTTTGCGGCCACATCATCGGCATTGATGGTATTTTTGGGGATTCTGGTCAGTTCAGCATTTTGAACCGGAAAACCTGCTTTTTCCAGATTTGCTATAACTGTGTGAAAATCGTTTGGGGAGGTAAAGATATCAAAATAATCCTCGTTAAGCTCCACGTCTTCAGCACCGGCTTCCAAGGCTTGCATCATAAATTCATCTGCATCCAGGCCCACAGCAGGAACATTTAGAAATCCCTTCTGTTCAAAGTTCCAGGATACTGCTCCCAGTTCTGCCATGTTACCGCCAAATTTGGAAAAGGCATGGCGGATTTCTGCAACCGTGCGATTGCGGTTATCCGTCATAACATCCACCACTATGCCTACACCATTATGTCCGTAACCTTCATAGGTGATTTCTTCATAGGCTGCGCCTTCAATTTCACCTGTTCCGCGTTTAATGGCGCGGTCAATGTTATCTTTGGGCATGTTGGCTTCTTTTGCAGTGTTAATAGCAGTGCGTAAACGGGGGTTCATTTCAGAATCCCCACCGCCGGATTTGGCTGCAAGGATAATCTCTTTCACGATGCGGGTAAAAATCTTTCCCCGCTTGGCATCCGTTGCTCCTTTTTTGTGTTTTATGGAGCTCCACTTATTGTGTCCGGACATACAAACCTCTTCTATCTTTTAATCTTATCTCATGGTTTCATAAAAGCTGATATCCAGCTTTGCTGTCAAGAAAAAAGGGAAGCGATTCAAAATTTAACCGCTTCCCAGGATATTTATCTGATATTGGTGAAAATTAATTGGCTTCAGATTCCTGCCAGGCGGCAACCACTTTCTGGGTGATGTCGTCCGGAACTTTCTCATAATGAGTGAATTTTTGAGTAAAGCGTCCACGTCCCTGAGTGAACGACTTCAGGGCAGGATAATAGGTATACATTTCGGCCACGGGCATTTGAGCTGTAAGGAATTGTTTTTTGCCTCGTTGCTCCATACCCATAATCCTTCCTCTGCGAGTGGATATATCTCCCATCACATCACCCATGTATTCGCTGGGAACAATGATAACCACTTCGTGAATGGGTTCCAGCAGTATGGGTTTGCAGTTCTTGAATCCTTCTTTCAACGCCATAGACGAAGCTATTTTGAAAGCCATTTCAGAGCTATCAACATCATGATAACTTCCGTAATAAACTTCTACTGCTACGTCAACAACCTGGTAACCGGCAATAATGCCTTTTTCCATGGTTTCCACAAGTCCCTTTTCAATGGCGGGGATAAAGTTGGAAGGAATCACGCCACCCACGATGGCATTGATAAACTGAAATCCTTCTCCGCGTTCGGTTGGTTTGATGCGGAAATACACATCTCCATACTGACCACGTCCACCGGACTGCTTTTTGTGTTTGTAATGCGATTCTGCACTACCCATGATTGTTTCTTTATAGGGTATCCGCGGTTCCTTTAAAACTGCATCTACTTTATAGCGGTTTTTAAGCTTTTTTAACACCAAAAGCAATTGCTGTTCGCCCATTCCCGAAAGCACATTCTCGTGTGTTTCCACATTAAGCTCATAGCGGATGGTTGGGTCTTCGGCAATAACTCTTTGCAGCGCACTGCCAATTTTATCTTCATCAGATTGATTTACCGCTTTTAATGATTGCCAACTGGTGGGAGTGGGAAGCTCTACGGGGATAATCCTCATTTTGGAATTGGGGGAAACCACACTGTTCATAACCTTGGCATTTTTCAGCTTAACCAAAGCACCAATATCACCGGCCTTAATTTCGCTGCAATCATTGCGGGTTTTACCCAGCATAAAATACATGTTGCCAACTTTATCCTTGGCGTCCTTTTCGGGAATATAAAATTCCACTCCGGTTTTAATAGTTCCGGAAAACAGCCGCACATAGGCAAAATCACCCATGTTGGGATCTGCATACAGCTTAAAGATATAGCCTAAGATTTCGCCATTGGGGCTACAAACGAATTTACCCGGGGCTTCATCAATCAGCACTTCCATTTCTGCTGCATCGGCTGGAGAGGGAAGGTATTCTATCACGCCGTCCAAAAAGGCCAGGACTCCAACTCCGGTTCCGGCAGAACATACAAAAGCAGGAGATACTTCACCGGTCAGAATGGCTTTTTTCAAGCCGGCAACCAGTTTGTCCTGAGGAAGTTCCATATTTTCCAAAAAATCATTCAATAATTCTTCATCGGTTTCAGCCACTGCTTCCATTAAGTGCAAACGTGCCTCTTCCACGGCTTCAGTAAGGTTGGCAGGGACTTCTGTAACTCCGCCGGCTTTGTATGCTTTGTTGTGCAAAACATCCACCACGCCTTCAAAAGTGCCTTCCTTACCAATTGGGATGTGCAGTTTTATAGGCTTGATTCCGGTGTTTTCAGCAATCGCTTCCAAGGTTTTATCATAATCAGCATGCTCATTATCCATACGATTAACCAGAATAATTTTACCTGTGTGGCGATGTTCAATTTGTTCTATGGCCAGTTCCAAACCTACTTCATAGCCACCCGTAGCATTTGCTACGATAACCACGTTTTCGGTGGCAGGAACGGCTCCGATGGCGTCACCGATAAAATCGGGATAGCCAGGAGTATCAAGGATGTTAATTTTATGGTCTTTATAATTGGCAAAGCCAATTGAAAGTCCCAAAGACATCTTTTTAGCTGCCTCTTCGGGATCAAAATCCATTACTGTGTTGCCTTCGTCAATCTTACCCAAACGGGTGCTGCTGTGAGTCAGAAAAAATATCTGCTCTGCAAGGCTGGTTTTTCCCGCACCGCTGGATCCTATGAACAAAAGATTGCGAATCTTTTTCATGTCATACTCTTTCATGTTCTTCCTCGTCGGTTTATCTCTTATTGTAAATCACTTTTTTATTACATTAAACCATGATTTTATAAGTGCCCTTTACGTCAATGCTTTTTATGTTAGAGGCATCCCCCCATTTTTTTCATC
>DIXL01000093.1 GCA_002428685.1 Cloacimonetes bacterium UBA6081
GAGGGATTGCCACAAAGGATAACATTGCCTGGCTGAAAGAAGATGGCTACACATACTTTGTTATTGAACGTCGTAATGCAGTAAATGACTTTCGGGATGATTTCCAAAGCATGGAAGGCTTTGTCGACGGCAGTTGCAAGCAAAAAAGCAGGCTTTTGTTGAAAAAGACTACAGACAAAGAACTTACGCGGATTCTAGTTTATAGTGAAGCCAAAGCACTTAAAGAACGCAGTATGGTCAATCTTCGAGAGCGAAAATTCCTTGCAGAAGCAGAGCATTTGATAAGCATAAACAAAAGCAAATATCTGCTTGATGCTAAGAAGATTCTGATCAAAATAGGCCGTTTGAAGGAAAGATATGGTTCTATCGCAAGCAGATATGATTTTTGTCTGCATCGTGAAGACAACAATGATCAACGGGTCAAACAAATAGAGTTGCTTGATCTGAATCGAAAGACTGCAAAAGCCGAGTTTCCGGGTTGTTATGTGATAGAAACCAACAGTATTGACCTCAGTGCCGAGGAAATCTGGGGTTTCTACATGAAACTGAGTGAAGTGGAAGCAGCCTTTAGGTGTATGAAAACAGATTTAGGCACCAGGCCTATACATCATCAAAATGATACACGAGTTGAGGCTCATCTATTCTATTCTGTACTTGCCTACTCCATCTTGAAGAGCATCACTAAAAAGCTGGCTGACCAGGATATCCATATGAGTTGGACCAGTATCAAACAAACCCTTAGCACTCACATGAGAGCCACCATCATGTATACAGATTCTGAAGGTTATAGAACACATATCAGACAAACAGGTCAACCTGAAAATGAGGCTAAAAAACTATTCTCTGCACTAAAAGTTAAGGTCGCAAAAAACCAAATCCTCAGTAAAGTGAAAGTGTAGAGTTTAGTGCCTAAAAAAATGCCTTGCCTATATATACCAATGCGTTAGGATAAAAACTGCTCAAGTTGGGCTACGTAGTTCTCCCCTGCGTAGCTCTCCCTTATGTAGTTCTCCCTTACGTAGTTCTCCCCTGCGTAGCTCTCACCTCACTACCGCCGCCTTGGCAGTTGCGCTTAGGGCAATTGCAGTTAAAACAAAAACAATCATTAGGACATGCTTCATTTTTCCTCCATTGAAGTTTTGGCATTTATCCCTATCCCCCCTTTATTTGTCGAGCAAAAGGTGCGACTGAAGCTGAGAAGCTTAGCTTTGGCTTACTCTGGCATAAGTTTCTGTATTAATTCTGATTATGGTGTCTAAATCTGGATTGGGGATTGGTGCTTGGCGGTCGAGGGCTGTTTTTATCAATTCCGGAATTTGCAAATAGGTGATAAGGCCGGTGGTGAAAAGCTGTGAAGCGGCTTCTAAGGCTGCATTCATAACGGTAGGATAAATGCCTCCTGCTTGTGCAGCTTCCAGACCCAAAAAAAACAGCGGATAACGATTTGGCTCGATTTCTCTAAAGGTAAGTTCACTCAATTTGGATAAATCTGTTTGCACCAGTTGAGAATTGACCCTGTTTGGCCAGGCAAGGGCATATAAAATGGGCAGTTTCATGTCGGGAACGCTCAACTGGGCAAGAAATGAGCCATCTATGAATTCTACCAGCGAATGGATGATGGACTGCGGATGAATGATTGCTTTAATCTGGTTGTAGGGCAGGCCAAATAACCAGTGAGCTTCTATCACTTCCAGGGCTTTGTTGAACATCGTGGCGGAATCCAGAGTAACCTTTGCTCCCATTTGCCAATTCGGATGCGTTAAGGCTTGTCTGGGTGTAATGTGCTGAAATTCTTCCAAGGGTAAATTGCGAAAAGCACCGCCTGAAGCAGTGAGATGTAAAGAGCGGATTTCGTGGATGGGATGCGCTCCAATGGCTTGAAAAATGGCACTGTGCTCACTATCCACAGGCAGAATGGGATGTTGTCCTTTTTGTTTTGCGATAAGGTGCCCAGCCATAACCAAAGATTCTTTGTTTGCCAAGGCCAAGGGTTTGCCTCGCTGCAAAATGGCAAAAGTGCTGCGCAACCCGGCAGAACCGCTGATGCCATTCAGGGCTATATCATAGTCCTCTGCCATTAATGCGTTTAATAGCTCTGTTTCACCATAGTAGATGCGTAGCTTGGGATGATCCTGTCTAAGCTTTTGCTGCAAAATGGGTTCATTGATTCCGGTAAACACCAGACATGATATTTTGTGCTTTGCCGCAATGGCTAAGAGTTTGGCATAGTCCTGATGAGCAGAAGCCAAGCTGATAGAGATTCCTTGCTCGGTAGCCACATCCAGTGCGGATGTCCCGATGGAACCGGTTGCTCCCAGCAGGGCAAGTGAGCGGTTTACCATTGATAACTGGCTGAAATGCGCTGCGAATAACCTAAAGCGTCTTCACTACCATTGCGAAAGGCATAGTTTAGGCCAAATTGCCTGTGTTTTATTCCGATTCCGGCCGTCCAGGTATCTACGTCGTATCCACCCATTATCCGTAAGGCAGGAATTGGTTGGGCAGCAAGACCGGCATGAAAATCTGCGCTGTATAATCCACCCTCAATTGTGCCATCACGGTTTTCTGCCATTACATCGCTTCGCACTGCCAGATGCAAGGGGATATTTGCTATGGGAGAAAAGGTGTAACCAAGCTCCAGATCAAGATTAGGGGTAACAAGCTCATGCTCTCCCCCCTCCCACATTACCTGAGTGGTAAAGAAATCACGCAGATTGGCTCCCATCCGTAGTTGCTGCGACATTTGCCACAACATGCCAAGATCGGCTCCAAAGGCATAGCCGTTATTTTGGGCTAAACTTCGATAAGCCAGCTTGGGAGAAAGGCCGATAAACAGATTGTCATGCAGTTGTCTGGCAATCCCCGCACTTAGGATAAAATCCTGATTGCTAATGGTTTTCCAAACTATGGGGCGATTTTCGTTGCTGAGGGAGTCGGCAGGATTTTCCAATTGCGTCAGCTTTATTTTATCGATTACCAAATGATTTAAGGTGAGGGAAGTGCGGGTGTTTGTGCCAAAAATCAAACTAAGCTGATTTTGATCCATCAAGCCCTCAAAATGCTGTGAACGCATTAGCTCCACTCCGCGGTCAGGAAGAGTTCCCAAAAGGGCAGGATTCCACCATCCGGCAGCATAGCTTTCGCTGTAAGTTAAACCTGTGCCACCCATGGCTGTGGAAAGCACTCCGGGGCTAATTGCGAAAATTTCTCCCGCATATTTTGTTGCCAACAACGGTGCTGACAAAATCAGCAGCATCAGGACAAGAGTGATAGCTTTCATATAATTTACCATAATGACAATATACCCCTTTTTAGCTTTGTGTAAAATGAAAAATATGTGGGGGGAAAATGGTGGGCCCAGAGGGAATCGAACCCCCGACCAACCGGTTATGAGCCGGTAGCTCTACCAAACTGAGCTATAGGCCCCCAAACACTGCTATCAATGCCATGAATCAGAGGCTGTAATTTTCGTCAAGTGCAAAATAAAGAGCAGACAATGCTTTCAATTGCCAGCTGGCTTATCTGTAACAACCATTCCGTTTATTGTGCCTCCACACTTATCACAGCAGGTGGCCAGCCAACTAAGCCTAGCTCCACATGCTTTGCAGGTATATCGCTGCTTCTGTTCCGCTTGCCATACTTCCATCCCGATTTGCCTGATCCGGAAAAGATTATCAATAATCAAGGCATGGTGTTTCATTCCGTCCTGTGCAAACTGAATAACTTCTCCGCATGGCAGATCGGGACATTCGGAACAGTTGTTAAGCCCTTTGGCCTTGCAACAAACCACAAACTTGCAATCCTGATGCAACGCTGTTTTACAATCAGTGCAGGTTAGCTGTTCCTCAGTCCGGTTCAGCTTGGCTGCAACCTCTGTAATATTGCCCTCAGTTTTCACGATATTGCACAAACAGGCTCCGCAATACAGTCCGCAGAAGGATTCCAAAAATGCTTATGGTTTCAAACTTTGCCCACACATAAGCCCAAAGAAATACCAAAGGCGGGGTAGTCTGCATTAAGCGCGAAAATATGCGGCCGCTAAGGGCTGCAACAGGTAGAAATTTAAGCTGAGCATTTAATGATACCGGAATATAGTAAATATCTTCAAATCTGTCACGCTCGTAGTTGCTTCCTATCCCCTCCTCAATAATGTTCCCTTCTCCAATACTGATTGACCCATATTCATAACCTATGGATGGAGATAGCTTTAGTTTTTTATGCCGCCAAACATAGCCGATTTGTGCACCCTTGCCAATAAACTCATATTTTACAGCGTTGAACATGCCAGAGCTTTCGGTATACATAACCTTATAGAGAGTTGCACGGACTTTCTCATTGAATTCCAGCCCCAAACCACCCTCCAGAGCCAATAAACCAACCCTCTCATAAGATCCCGTGCCCCTTTCGTAGAAAAGCCAGGCATTAAAACTCTGAGGGGGTTCTGCCACCGTGCTGTCTGCAACGCTTTCTCCCAAGAGCAGAGAGGATATCAGCAATGTAAGGATCAGGACAAGCCACTTTTTCATCGGTCTCTCCTTTGACTACATAAATTGGGATACGAGCACATATTATTCCAACTTAACAACAAAATACTCAATATTTGTGTTTGTCATTTCCACAATTACCCCCGTTAAAAGATAGATAACAGGTACGTCAGGCAATGGCATTCGACAAACAGACGGGTGTATTTGTCGGTAGTATGCGATAAACAGCCGGGTGTATTTGTCGGTTGTTAATGAAAATACCTTGACAATCTTCCACCAACTCTAAATCTGGAGCTATAGGAGTAAATGTTTATGAGACAATACATAAGAAGAACCTTGGAAGATGATATCCTACCGGTTTTGCATAGTCCTAAAGCGCTATTCATACTGGGGGCGCGTCAGGTAGGTAAAACATCGCTGCTAAAACGACTAATGGATTATGTGGGAGTGGAAAACAGTCTCCTTTTTGATCTTGAACATCCCCAGTTATTACTAAATTTTAAGCAGGGTATAGATGAAATTGTTGCCCTTTTTGAGCTAAACCGTCCCCGCAAGGATGGCAGGCTGTATGTTTTCATAGATGAAATCCAGTATCTGGACGATTTTTCTCACACCATAAAGTATCTGGTTGACCACTATGCCGATAAATATAAGCTAATTATGTCCGGTTCATCTTCTCTCCTAATCAAACAGCAGTTTTCAGAATCTCTGGTCGGCAGGAAACAGGTTTTTGAGCTATTTCCCTTGTCCCTATCCGAATTCTGTTTGTTTAAAGGAGAACCAAGAATAGCTGAATTGATTAGTGAACCCTTTGATGCTACAAAACCGGACCCTCTAAGGGTTGCCAAAGCAAAAATCCAAAAACTGCTTACTGAATACATCATTTATGGAGGGTATCCCGAAGCGGCTTTAAGCGATTCCATCCCCGTCAAGAAAAGTATTCTGGCTGATGTGGTCTCGTCCTATATTATCAAAGACATCAAGCACCTTTTCAGGATTGAAAAGCTGGAGCAGTTCAATCACCTGGTTGTGTATCTTAGCTATCATATCGGCAAAGAACTGAACTTAACTTCTGTGGCAAAAGAAACCGGATTGCATCGTGAAACGGTTAAATCACACTTGAATGCGTTAAACAGTGCCTATGTGGTTAGCATTATCAGACCTTTTTACTCCAATAAACCCAAAGAATTGAAGAAAATGCCTAAAGTTTACTTCATTGATACAGGTATCAGAAATTCGCTCATCAATGATTTCTCGCCTCTGCAAACGCGCTTTGATAAAGGTGAGTTATTTGAAAACTATGTGCTGAACCAGATCCGAAGCCGCTACAAGGACAACAGTGGCATCAGATTTTGGAAAACAAATGATGGCAAGGAAATTGACTTCATTGTAGCAATTGAAAACGGAATCCTCGCATTTGAGGCTAAATTTGGCAAATCTGCCTCCAACCATTTTGCTGCCTTCACAAATGCATACCCCACTACTGTTTGCAACACGGTTAGATACTCCCATGAAACAAGTGATAGGGATTTACCCGCATATTTTTAAACACATCAGCGCATAAAAACTCCCGCCTGATTGGCAGAAAGTCCCAGACTGGTTTATAGTCCAGAGGGCTCTATACAGGTGAATTTCGAGGCTTTATTGTGGGTTCTGCAATTGAAACATGTACGCGTTTTATCTTGACAGGATTTAAGAGAGATTTAGCATGGTGTTGTGTGGAAATAGAATCAGCCTTAAGGGAGCTAAGTGCTTGAAAAGAATGATTTTAAAAACTGACGTCTGTAGCATGAGACAGTATTGCTTGTGCTGTATTCAAAACACTGATTTATGGCGTTTTGCAGGAGATTCGCGTTTGAATTACAGCTTTTATTGGGTAGCCAAGCTTATGCATGCACAGATGATCCAAAAATGTTTGTAGATTAAGATTGGAGGAATGATGAAATTTCTTACAGCTTTACTCGCAGCCCTGTTTGTATATACTGTGGTTAGTGCTCTAAGCAGCTACACAGATACTAACCCTGTTTCCATCGACACTATCGATCCGTATCTGGAGATAGTTTCACCCACTGGAGGAGAAGCTTGGTATATTGGTGATACCCACGATATCCTCTGGACGGCTTCGGATACTAACCTCATTTATAATTCCGTTCATCTTTGGTACAGTATCAACGGAGGGGTGGAATTTGTAATCTTGGCGGAAGCTGTTAACAATAGTAGTTCCTATGCTTGGGCAATGCCCACATCCCAGAGCTATAATGCCAAGGTGAAGATAAGGGTTGCGGATTCATTTGGTAATGCAACAGAGAAGAACTCACCGTCCTCGTTTTCTATTACCTACGTTCCACCCGAAACGCCGGAAAATATCATCATTGATATCTCCAACAACAGAGATGCAGTAATTAGCTGGGATCCAGTCACTGAGACAATCTACGGCACTCCGATCATCCCTGATGGTTACCTGGTGCTGTATAATGAAAACCCCTATGAAGATGATCAATACTATTATTTTCTTACCCAAGTGCCCGGTGAAACCTACACTCACCAATACGTTGCTCATTGGCGTGATCAGATGTATTACCGGATCGTGGCTTTTAAAGATTATGATGGCAAATTGCAAAACATACTCTCGGCAGCTTGTGGTAGCAAAACACCGAAACTAAGTTGGGCAGAGATCAAAAGCCTTCTTGCCGTTTCTAAAGGTGGTGCAAAATGAGACCGGTTATTGTGATTCTAATGCTCCTGACTGCAATCACCTTATTTGCCGAAACAGTGACCGCACAAGGCTTTGAAGCCGGAATGGATGATACTTGGGACTACACAGCCAATCCTGCCGGGATGAATCGAATGGTATGGTGGGGACGCAGCGATCAAGCCCTGGGCGGAGCAAATGCCCAAGCAGGTGCCTGGTTTTGGGCAAGTTGGGATCTGGACAATATTGAGCATAGCCTATGCTTTGCCAGCAATTCATTAACCAGCGACTATTCGTATAATCTTAGCTTTTACTACTATACAAATGGGTTAATTGGCACAGATTATTCCCGCTATTGCATGGAGTTTGACTCTGGCACCGAATGGAACAATTGGATCACTCTGGAGCAGGATACAGATGCTTGGACTCAAGTAAATGTGTCCATTCCAACGTATGTCAGGACTATCAGGCTGAAGGTGGAAGCTAAATACGATGGTTTTGGCAAGTATGCCCATTGGGATAGCTTCAGCCTCACTAAAATTCCTCTACCCTTCTACAATGCTCCCATCGTTTACAATGCCAATATTGCTCAACGCACCGATGGCAGCAAGATAGTGGATATCAATTACTCCTTGGATGACGCAGATAATGACCTCTGCACAATCTCCCTGCTTTATTCCACCGATGGGGGAGCTACTTTCAATGTCTTTCCCAATCCTGAGAACCTCAACGGTGATCTTGGAGATAATATAGTCTGCGGATCTGGTAAACATATAACCTGGAATGCCGGAGCTGAAAGTATAGACTACGATACCGATACCTTTTCTTTGCGCATTCTAGCAGAAGATAACAGTATTCCTAATAACTTTGTGTATGTGGAAGGAGGAACGATCTTTCCAACTACAGGAAATTACACAGATGGTTTAACGGTTTCCTCGTTCTATATTGACAAATATGAACTAACTCAAGCTGAGTATCAGAATGTGATGGGTAGCAATCCAGCTCATGATTATGGAGTTGGAGACAACTATCCAGTATATTTTGTTTCTTGGTTCAACGCTATTGAATACTGCAACCGGCGCAGTATTGAGGAATATCTTACTCCCTGCTACAGCTATCTCAATTATGGCACAAACCCGGACGACTGGCCGATAGGTTGGAATAATAGTACTGGAAATCACACTAATGTAGCTTGCAATTGGGCTGCCAACGGCTACAGATTACCCCTCAAAGCTGAATGGGAATATGCAGCCCGGGGAGGTTTGCAGACCCACAATTATTTATACAGTGGTAGTAATAATTTGAATGGGGTTGGCTGGTATGATGGCAACAGCAACGGATCTACTCATACGGTTGGTCAGCTTACCGCCAACGAACTAGGAATTTATGACATGAGTGGAAATGAATGGGAATGGTGCTGGGACATCAATGGAGTTTCTACGCGTGTGATACGTGGTGGTAGCTTCAACTATATTGGTACCAGTTGCACAGTGACGAGTAGTGGCTATGGTTCGGCTTTAACCAGTATTAAGTATATAGGTTTCCGGGTCTGCAGACCTATACCTTGGGTTGCTACCCCCCAAGTAAGCCCTGTTGGAGGCTATTACGAAATACCTCAGACAGTTACTATTACATGTAACACAGTGGAAGCAATGATTTATTATACTACTGATGGCAGTGAGCCGAGTGAAAATTCAATTCCCTACACAGATCCATTCATTATCTCAGCCGATTTACTACTGAAAGTAAAAGCCTTTAAAAATGGGGTCGGACCCAGTGTTACAGTTGAGATAGAATATCACGGCTTCAAATTTGGCTATATACCTGAAGGTACATTTACAATGGGTGATACAAGAGGAGGAGGAGAAAGCGATGAACTACCCATCCATAGCGTTATTTTGAACGCCTTCTACATGGGCAAGCACGAGGTGACCCAGATTGAGTACGCTGCCATCATGGGCTCTAATCCTTCGTCTGGATACGGAGTAGGCGACAACTATCCTGTGTATTATGTAAACTGGTATTCCGCTATCAAGTATTGCAACCTGCGCAGCATCAATGAAGGGCTAACACCAGTTTATTCAATCAATAGTTCTACTAATCCGACCAATTGGGGAGAGGTTCCATCTTCTGATAATGTAACGTGGAATATGGCTATTTGTGATTGGAATGCCGATGGTTACAGACTTCCTACTGAGGCAGAATGGGAGTATGCTGCCCGTGGGGCCACTAATACTCCGGATTACCTCTATAGCGGTTCGGATGATATAAACACTGTGGCTTGGTTTGTGGACAATAACTCTCCTTATGGTTGCAAGCCAGTCGGCACCAAAGCTCCCAATGCACTGGGACTATATGATATGTCTGGAAACGTATTTGAATGGTGTTGGGATTGGTATGACTTGTCCTATTACAGCAATACCTCCGGCAGCAATCCGACAGGTCCAGATAGCGGTGCTGTCCGAGTAGCACGAGGCGGTCGCTGGAACATTAGTCCCAACTTATGCCGAGTTGCTGATCGTAACTACCGTAGCCAATTCAGCAATAGCTCTTCAGGTCTCGGCTTCCGTTTGTGCAGGGCTTTCCCTTGATTTTTGTTTATTGTCCTTTTTGCCTTTTGCATTTTCAGGGCGAAGGGACAAAGTCCCTTGTGGGCGAAATATCATAGCGAGGGCGTGCAGCGATAGCGGAACCCCTCGAATTTCGCACACCCTCCACCATTGAGCCCTTTATGGGCGACAGAGTTGGTTAATTATTTGCCTGTCAATATTATATGTCGCCCTTCCAGGGCTGGTTTATGGGTCGCTTCTGACCCTGGGGTTCACACCCCAGGCTAAGATATTTCGCCCTTCCAGGGTTTTTTTAAGGCATAATTTGGCATAATATGTTACCTTCACGCAAGGCTTTGCCTTTAGGCCTAACATATATCTAACATCTTTATTTACAGATATATAGATATTTCACACTTACAATTGGGTAAAAAATCCTGGTGTTTCCTGCTTTTGGGTGCAACTTCTCACGTCTAATTCCTGAATATAGGTGCTTCTAATCATGTCTCTTTCCTGATTTTTAGTCACTGACCTTGGATATTCCACACTTTCTGCTTGACATAAACCCCTTGGAAGGATAGATGGTTCCTCTTAATAAGGATGAACAATATATGTGTTACCAGAACAAAGATTTATGCCAACAAAGCGATAAAGCAATAGAAAGAGAGCATTTGCGTGAAAGCAAATGCTTTTTTTTTGAGTTGGGGGGCTTATGTTCATTGATGAATTAATTCGTAAAAGTTTAGAAGAAGATATCGGAACAGGGGATATTACCACAAAATACCTTGATCTAGAGCCCGTTACCGGTATAGCTTTTGTGGTAGCCAAAGCAAATGGAGTTCTTGCCGGGGTTGATATTGCCAAGCAGGTGTTTAAAACCGTGGATCCAGAGCTGAAGGTTACGCTTTACCGCAAGGATGGGGACAGGGTGAAACCCAAGGACGAGATAATGCGTTTGGAAGGGCGTCCCGAATCCATCTTGCAAGGCGAGCGCACCGCTTTGAATTTTATGCAGCGGCTTTCCGGTATTGCCACCAAAACTGCGAATCTGGTAAACCTGATAAAAGATACAGATGCTAAGCTTTTGGACACTCGCAAAACCACGCCTCTGTTGCGTAGCCTGGAAAAATATGCCGTCCGCATTGGAGGAGGATTTAACCACCGATTTGGGCTGTTTGATATGGTTTTGATCAAAGAAAATCACATCCGAGCCTGTGGCTCTATCACCAAAGCGGTGCAACGGATTAAAACCCACAACACCAGCTACAAAATTGAGGTAGAGGTAACCAATCCGGCTGAATTGGATGAAGCCTTTGCCGCGGGTGTGGATAGGGTTATGCTGGATAATATGACCCCCACCCAGATAAAAGCAGCGGTGAAAAAATACCGCAAACATCTGGAATTTGAAGTTTCAGGTGGAATCACCGAAGAAAATATCCTGGCCTATGCCAAAACCGGAGTGCAGTTTATCTCCTCAGGAGCATTAACGCATTCCTATAAGTCTCTGGATATCAGCCTGTTATTTAAGGAGTAAGCAATGCAAGACCAACTGATAACCTTGGCAAAAATGCAAACCCTGGACGATGAAATTGGCAGATACAGGGGACTGCAACAAGAACTTCCCAAACAACTTAACGAGATAATTGACGCAGTGGAACAAGCCATGGCAAACATGCTGGAATGCGAAACTGTCCACGCTGAAATAAGCAAAAAACAACGCGCCTTGGAGCTGGAGATTAAAGCCCACCAAGAACAGGCAAAAAAATATGCCGGTCAACTTGCCGAGATTAAAAACAATAAAGAATACAAGGCTCTAAACAGCGAAATTTCCTATTTGCAAGATAAAATTTCCGGGATTGAATCCACCCTTTTAGAACTGATGGAAGCCGATTCCGATGCCAAGGAAAAAGTTGCTGCCTCAAAAGCAGAATTGGAAAAGGCAGAAACCCGCAAACGCGAAAAAGAAGGCGATCTGCGCCATCAGATAGACTCTTTGGAAACACAAATTGAGGCAATTCGCAGCAAAAGAAACGAACTGGCACGCACGCTACCCGTTGCCGTGGTGAAACACTATGGCACCATGATTAAAAACAAAAGCAACCAGGCAGTGGCTTTTAACCGCGAAGGCTCTTGCGGCGGCTGCGGATTTGTGATTCGCCAGCAAATGCGCATAGAGCTGCAATTGATGCGCAAACTGGTTTACTGCGAAAACTGCGGGCGAATTTTGATGAACCGCATCGAAGAAAAAGAAGAAACTGAAAACTGAGAATTTTAGTTAAAAGTTAAGCTGCGCATAGAGTGTATATTGTGTGTTTTGCTGTGAAAATAGGAGTATATGTATAAGAGTCTTCTTTTTTAAACACAGAGAAAAGCAGAGGGGTTTTCTTAATTGAGAATTGAGAATTGAGAATTGAGAATTGAGAATTGAGAATTGAGAATTGAGAATTGGGTAGTTAGATTTACTAAGGTAGGAAGATCATGGTGATCAGGTTGATCATGTTATCAGAGTTCCATTGTCCCCCACAGAGTTCTCCCTTACGTAGTTCTCCCTTACGCAGTTCTCCCTTACGTAGTTCTCCCTTACGCAGTTCTCCCTTACGCAGTTCTCCCTTACGCAGTTCTCACTGTGAAACTCTCACTGCAAAAACTCTCACTTTAAAAAAGGGAAGACCAGATGTTCGCTGCGCCACCACGCAGAGGAAAGTCCGGACACCACAGGGCGGGATACTTCCTAACGGGAAGCTGCAGCAATGCAGAGCCAGCTCCACAGAAATAAACCGCCAATAGGTTTTGTAACCGATTGGCAAGGGTGAAATGGTGGTGTAAGAGACCACCGGTATCCCTGGCGACAGGGATAGCCAGGAAAGCCTTATCCGGTGCAATGCCAAATAGGAAAGCAATGATGTTGCCCGCATCGCTTTCGGGTAGGCAGCTTGAGCTGTTTTGTGAAAAACAGCCCAGAGGGATGAACATCACCTTCGGGAAACCGAAGGCACAGAATCCGGCTTACGGTCTTCCCCAAATTTTTTATCTGGTAAATTATGAAAACATACCATCAAGGAGTCAGGATGCTAAAGAAAACCATATTTTTACTAATCATTATGGCAGCAATTGGTTATGTAGCATTAGCTGCACGTCCCCCCCGCGAATTTGTGCTTCAGACGGACAGGTTGGATGAAGCCTCCGGTCTGGATTATAGCCTGGTAAACGATGGGATTCTCTGGAGCCATAACGATTCCGGTGGAGCAGCCGCCATTTATGCCTTGGATACTGAAGGTAAGCTTGTAACTACCTTGCAATTACAAGGTATCACAAATCGCGATTGGGAAGATATTGCTGTGGCCAAAGACCCCAAAACGGGTAAAAGCTGCATCTACATCGGCGAAATAGGCGATAATGGCGCAAGATACAGCTCCATAAAGATTTACAAGGTTGAAGAACCACTTTTAACCCCGGGCGACACCCTTCTAAGCACCGATAAAACCACTACCATCGAAATTGTGTATGAAGACGGTGCCCGCGATGCCGAAGCACTATTTATAGAACCTCATAGCGGCGACATTTATATAATCAGCAAACGCGAAGCAGAGGTTGGTATCTACCGGGTGGCTTATCCCTATTCCACCACCGCCATCAACATTGCCAAAAAGCTTGGCACCATACCGCTTACCTGGGTAACCGCTGCCGATATTAGCCCCAATGGCAAGCAGGTTTTAATTAAAACCTACACGGGGGTATTCAAGCTTAAAACCAAGCTGGAAAATAACCGCGAATTATCGTTTTCTAAAAAGCCGAAAGCCCTGCCCTACAAAATTGAACCCCAGGGCGAAGGCTTGTGCTGGGACAAAAAAGGCAAGGGCTATTACACACTTAGTGAAGCCTCAAAGGACACAGCGCAGATACTGTATTTTTACAGGTAATCCTTAGCAGCATGAAAACTATAAGCATTTCGAAGTTTAACCACAAAAAGAATGGATTGAGTGTAGTTTGAAAGTGGAATTGGTTTCTTGTCAAGTTTCATATTACGTTACAACACTGTCGTTCCCGCGGAGGCGGGAATCCAGCCCTATATAATCCGGCAGGGATGACACAAAATGTTGAGGAAAATACAGTATTATCTACCGCTCTTCCAGAGCTTTTTCCGGGCTGAATTCCCGCCTCCCCGGGAACGACAAGATACGATGTCCCGATTATACAGATATGGCAGACTTGTCTTGAAAGTAGTAAAATAGAAGCTATATGAAGCATTTGATTTATCCTGTTTTCCTGCCCATGCTGGGTTGTCCACATCGGTGTATTTATTGCGACCAGAATAAGATAAGCGGGGTTGACAGCTTAGATATGGAAAAAGAACTGGCTGGCGCAAATCGTTTTGTTGCAAATCACCCCCATACCCCCAAAGAGATTGCCTTCTATGGTGGCAGTTTTACTGCTCTTAGCCCGGAGAAAAGACAGGAGCTTACGGACAAATTCAAGGCTGTTATTGATCCCTGCACCAGCTTTAGAATTTCCACCCATCCCCTTTACATCAATATGGCAATCTTGGCGGAATGCAAAGCCCAAAACATCCGCTGCATCGAGCTTGGGATTCAGGATTTTTGCACCGAAGTGCTTTTGGCAAGCGGACGTCCCTACAACACTGCCACGGCTATAAAAGCGGTAAAATTGGTTATTGATAGCGGGTTTACCTTGGGGATTCAGCTAATGCCAGGGCTTCCGGCCAGCAATTTGGACACAATTACTCAGAACAAACACATATTAGAAAAACTTAAACCTGCATATTTAAGAATCTACCCACTGATTGTGATACGCGGAACGCCTCTGGAACAGCAGTATTTACAGGGAGATTATACTCCCCTCTCAATGGAGGAAGCCATTGGCATCTGTGCCGATTATGCCGATTTTGCAGCGCAAACAGGCATCCGGCTCATCAAAACCGGTCTGCCCTCAAACCTCAAACCCGGGGATGTGGTTGCCGGTCCCTATCATCCTGCCTTTGGTGAATTTGTCATGGCCGAATTGCTGATCCGCCAGATAACTAATCTGGCAAGCAAGAATCAAGAAATAATTCTCGACAAAAAACAGCGGACGCTTATACTGTCCCACAAAGGTAGATTTGTCGATATTCTAAAAAAAAGGCTTGAAAATTGCTTAATAAGTCAGGAAGTGCTGAACTACTTGTTTGGCAGATAGTGGTAGTAAGGCTATGCAACCGTTTGGTTCGCATATAGGTATGCCCATAAAATAGCATAAAAGGAAGTGCTTATGAAATACTATGCTCTTGTTATTATCGCCATTATGATCTTGCTAACGGCATGTGAGGTGAAAGAACCGATGTTGCCAAAGTGGGATGTGGATTTGCGTATTCCCCTAATTAATCAGCAGTTTTTTGCCTCTGATTTGGTGGATAATGTGAATATCATTACCGATGACGACCAGGTTTTAACCCTTACCAGTAATGGTAGTGCCGAAACTCCAGAATTTGGTCCGGTTCCCTTCAATCCCAATAGCCAAATGGATAATGTCCCCATTCCCGGCACCGGCGCAAACCTGTTTATCCCCTTTATAGACAACGAAGGGATTGTGGAAATTTCGTATGCAGAGGTGTCTTCCGGCTTAATGCGCAGTCGCTTTACCAATGTAAACAGCAGTGTCCAGGAACTTAAGCTGGTGTTTCACAATCTGTTTCAGGCCAATGGTGAGGAATTTGAAATCATCTGGGCAGGTGGAGCCGACTGGGTGAATACTTCTATGGCCGGTCTGCACATCGGAACTCTGGATTCAGGACAGATAGTCAGCGAATTACCTGTCTCGCTTGTTGTTACTCCCGCTCAGCCACAGGGGACAACCGCTGCCTTATTCAGTTTTCAGGCCAATTCAGCAATGAATTTTCCCCGGTTTCAAGGCCATCTTAATGAATACCTATTGGAAATGACCTCTTCCCTGGCATCAGTGGATATCAGCTATCCCTATGACATTAACGAAGCAGTGGAAATGCAGGAAGCATCGCTAAGAGTAGTACTGACAAATTATATTGGATTCACCGCCAAATTCAGCGGTCGCATCAGAGCCGAAAACGAAGCCGGTGATGTGCGTTATGTGGATATTGTGGATGATAATGGTAATTTATACAATACTACTGCAGCCGTGGGCAACACGCCGGGTATCACTGTTTTAGATTTTCACAATAACATCTCGCAACTTTTGCAGATTATGCCCACCCAACTGAAAATGGTGGATGGCTTGCTGACCATAAATAGCGGGCAAGGCATTGGCAGCGTGGAAATAGAAGATAAAGTGATAGCCGATTATACTATAAACGCACCCATGATTCTAATTCTTAATGATCATGAAATTGTAATCAGGGACGAACAGGAAATCACTATTCCCGAAGATAACCGCAATCAAATTAGAGATAATGCCCTCAGTGCCAGCATAAATATACTGATAAAAAACACCCTGCCTGTGGGTGCTGCGGTAGAATTATATTTTGGGGATAGTCCCAATATTGATGTGGATAACCCTGACACCTACGATTTTTTAAAAACTGCCCATATCCATAGCGTGGCAACAGAAGCTGGATGGCAACCTTTGGATATTACTTTATCCAAGCCGGAACTGGATGTCTTTGCGCAGCCAAGTGTTTATTTGCGCTGGGCTTTCACTTTTGAATCCAGCAACGGACAACCGGTTACCATTTATGCCCGCACCACAGATTACATCCATGTAAAAGGTATGATGCTGGCCAACATTCTGATAGAGGAGACGGATTGATGAAAAAACTGCTGATTATCTCTATACTTATGTTGTCCCTTTCTGCCTTATTTGCCATAACCACTGGCAAATCAGTATTTTATGCCGATAGTTATATGCTTCGTGCCCAAGGTGTGGAAGCCGGCTATTGGAATCCTGCAAATTTGATTCCCAGCAAATATATTGATCTCTGGTTGCCGGGAGTGAATACCGGTGTTACCATAGATAATAATTCTTTTGATTTGGATACCTATAACTATCTGGTTGGCTTAGATTACCTGCAGGAAAGCGATAAGCAATTGATCTTGAGCAAGTTAGACAAAAGCCTGCATGCCAATGTTAGCGGCAACACCAGTATCATCGGTTTCACGCTGGATAACATGAGTTTTTCCAGCTCAGCGCATTACATGGCCAAGCTGGCACTAGCCGAAAGGTATCTGGAGCTTGCACTATTTGGCAATACCGACAGCCTGTATGTTTTCGATAAAAGCACAACGGATGCCCGCGGCTTGGGTTATGTGGATTTAACCTTTGCCATGGGTAATCTGGTGTTACCATTTAAGTGGGAGCATTTCCCCAAAATCCGCGCCGGATTTTCGGTTAGTGCGCTGGTTGGAGTAGCAGATGCTTACGCCGATAAATTCAACGGCTTTCTCAGTTCTTCCTACGACGGCATTACAATGCATCAGGACGTAACCGTACGCTCCGGGATAGGAGGATATGGCCATAAAGCCATGCTTGGACTGGCCACCAATCCCACCGAAAACCTGGAACTTGGTCTTACCTTGGACAACATCTGGGGTAATATTACCTGGAGTGCAGTTACCGAGGAAAGAAACATACATTTTGTAGCTGATAGCCTTTATGCGGCCAGTATTGATGACAATTTTTATGAAGAAACTTATGAAACCATTGAGATTGAAAGCTATAAAACCGAATTACCCCCAGAATTGCGTTTGGCAGCATTGTGGCGGATGAATCATGGCAGCCTTTCGGTGGATTACCTGCAAGGATTTAAAAACTCTGTAACCACCAGCAAGATCGGTAGATTTGCCTTTGGCGCACAGTATTTTCCCCTGCCTTTTTTGCCCATCACTTTTGGAGTTGGCCTTGGCAATAGTTCCTATCCCTGGCGGGTTAGCTATGGAATTGGCCTAAATAGTAAAACCGGAGAAATCGGGTTTAGCGTCCAAAGTTTTGAAACTCTTATTCCCAATTATAAAACCAAAGGAGTATCGTTCGGATCGTATATCCGACTTTGGATCTGATGCTGAAATACATACTGATACTGCTATTCTCGCTGCTTATTGCAGGATATTACAACTATCGCAGCCACCCGGAAATTCCGGTTTCAAGAAGGTGGCTGCTTTTTGGTTTGCGCTTTATTTCGCTTGGCATTCTGCTAATTTTGCTCCTAAGCCCCATTTTATATTGGACTCAGCACAAAAAGCTGGCATCCTCTGTCCTGGTTTTGGAAGATAATTCTGGCAGCATGGAGCTAAAACACGGCGATGCAACCAAAACTGCACAACTTAATCCACTCCAAAATACTCTGGCCTCCAGCTTTGAAAAAGCCGGCTATAGGCTAATAGAACATAGTTTTGCCAATGGCCTGGATGGAGACAAAAGCAACAGCCTGTTAGCCAAGGCAATAATAGATTTTACTACCACCGACAATGCCCCAAAGCTGGAGGCAGTTATCATCAGCACAGACGGTTGGTGGCGCGATGAATCTCTGGAAGCGGTAAAACAGCTTGGCTGTCCCTTTTACGTTCTGGCAGACAGCAGCAAGATAAGCGTCCCGGACATTGCTGTTAGCTCTGTGCGCAGCAATCGTTATGCCTATAGGGGTGAGCCAAATACAATCAGGGCAGAATTCACCTCCCTGGCCTATAATGGGACTGCGGAAGCGAAATTATTCATCGGCGGAAATCCTGTTTCCCGTCAATCGATCAAGCTGGAAGCCGGTAAAAGCACTGCATTGGACTTCACTCATCGCTTTAGCAAAGAAGGTTTTTACACCTGGAAAGTGGAACTTAACCCCCTGAACAAAGAAACCCGCACCGGAAACAATAGTTATCCTGGTGCTATAGAAGTGCTGTCGGATAAGCAGCGCATTATGCTAATCTCCGATAAACCGGCCTGGGATAACAAGTTTACCCTGGATGCAATTGCCACCAATCCCCGCTGGCAAGCTATCAGCTATTTGAATCGCGATGGCAGACTTTATAGCGGGGAAACACCTGTTACCAAGCTTTCTGCAGAAAACTTGGCCGCCATCATTGTAGTGAATAACGGGACCTTGCGCCTGGATGCAGCTTCTGCAAGCTTTGTAAACGGAGCTGTCAATAGTGGCTGCGGCTTACTATATATGGGGCTGCCAGTTTCAGAACTTGCTGCCAGCCTGCCCATGCAACGCTCTAACATCGCTACAAGCTATCAGGGCTTTATAAATCCCACCCCCGCAGCAACCGCATACCCTATGCTAAGTTCTCTTACCACAATGGGTAAAGACATTCCTCCTTTGGACTATTACTATGTAAGTGCTTCTCCCGGAGCAGAAATTTTGGCCACAATGAATAATCCGCAATCTTCTCCAGCCATTACGGCAAAAAGCAGCGGAGGCGGACGCAGCCTGGCTTTTGCCACGTTAAATTTATGGCGTTGGCAAATGCAAGGTGGCGATGAAGGCTATAACAAATTGATCACCAATAGCCTAACCTGGTTGGGTAACAAAAGCACCAGCAGCTATAGTGCAATTTATAACAGCAGCTTTTTTCTGGGAGAAGAAATCCGCATCCGGCTGCGCAGCGAAGATGATATCCGTCAAAGCTCTCTGGATGCCAATCCGCGCATTCGCATTATGAACAAGGAGGGCAAAGAAGTGCACTCCGATTACCTCACGCTCGAGGGTGAAGAATACAGCTTTAGCACGCAGCTAACCGATCCAGGCACCTATAGCTTTGTGATAGAAGACAAAGGTAAAAGCACCAAAGGCCGTTTTGAACTAAGCGATTCTTCCATAGAAAGCCGGGATTTTGGATATAACTTGCCGCTACTTGCCTGGCTGGCTTCTGAAACCAAGGGGAAACTGATTTATGCCTCTACAATAGATTCTTTCAAACCGCTTCCTGCCGTTAGTGAAGAGCAAATCAGCCGCCGTGAAGTTGCCCTTTATAAAAAGTGGTATGTCCTCAGCCTGTTTATTCTGGCTTTTTGTGTGGAACTGTATCTGCGGCGCAGATGGGGTTTGCTGTAACAAATAACATTATCTGCTTCGCGCTTGATTGAGTATTGTCAAGTTACGTATGTCGCAAGACAATCCTGCCGTGTTAAGGTTATGAGCCCATATCTCTATCATGCTCCGCATTTTCCCGGTGATTGGTTTCTGCAAGTTCGGCTAACATGCACAGCCGCACCAGCTTCAGATCGACATAGCTGAATTCTTCCTGCAGGGCATTATACACTGGGGACAGAGTATCCAGCCCCAGTTCTGTAAAGCACGCACGGATTTTGGCATTGTCAGCCTCGCTTAAAGTGCTGAATTTATTCAGGATTGCCGGAGCCAGCCAGCCATCGGATTCCAGATAGCGTTGCAAATGCTCCAAAATGGTGGAAAGCTGCACCCCGAAATATACCATGCATTCCTGCAAGTTGTGTCCGCTTTTGGTGTAATCGGCCACTTGTTGCGATTTGCTGATCAATTCTGTTTTTGCTTTTGCTGGCTGGGCTGTCTGGGTTTTTCTTACTTCTGCTATGCCGCTGAGCCGGCAGAAATCACTAATCACTGTTATAAACCTCTCGCCAAACTGGTCGGCTTTGAAATTTCCCACTCCGGAGATGCCAAGCAGGCTATTGCGGCTTTGGGGATAAAACTTGGCCATTTCGCGCAGGCTTTTATCCGAAAAGATGATATAGGGGGGCACCTTTTTCTCTTGTGCAATGGTGTATCTTAGGTCGGAAAGCAGCTCAAACAGGTCTTTATCTTCTTCGCCCTGTAGCGGTTCCAGCATTACAGTCAACATTGAATCCGGCATCATAAAGTTACGCTCGCCTTTCAGGATTTCCCAACTGCGGGAGTTTAGCACCAAGCGGAAATTGGGATAGGCCTCCGAAAAACATGATTCGCGTTTCAAAGCCTGAAACAGGGCAAACCACTGCGCTTCATGCCATTCTTTGCCAATCCCGTAAACGCTTAGTTGGTTATCATTTGCGCATATCAATTCTTTGGCTTTAGAGCCTCTGAGGATTTTGATGATACGGGCTGCCGGATAAGCCTGTTGAGCCCTATAGATGGCAGAAAGGAATTTCTTTGCCTGCAGCGTAACATCGCTTTTCTGAGCCACTTCCGCCAGGCAGTTATCGCACATTTGGCAATTGCTATCCCCATAATCTTCGCCGAACCAGTTTAACAGCGGTTTACGCCTGCAACCGTTTTGTTCACAGTAGTTTATCATGGCATCCAGATGCCTTTCGTGGCTGCGGTTCAGCTCCATATCTTCACTGGTAAAAATGATTTTTCGAAGCAGGATTACATCCCCGAAGGAATAGAGCAATAAGCAGGTGGAAGGCAGGCCATCCCTTCCGGCGCGGCCAATTTCCTGATAGTAGGTTTCCGGGCTTTTGGGCAGATCCAGATGGATAATGAAGCGGATATTGGATTTGTTTATCCCCATCCCAAAAGCGATTGTGGCTACCATCAGCGGAACTTCATCGTTGATAAAGGCTTCCTGATTGCGGTGTCGCTCCAAATCTGTCAATCCCGCATGATAGGGAAGGACATTGTAGCCTTCCGCAATCAGTTTGTCGGTGATGCGATCCACAGTTTTACGGGTCATGCAGTAGATTATCCCGCTTTCGTTGCCATGGCTTTTCAGAAAACCCAGGATACGGTTGAAACTATCCTTTTTGGGCTCTACAGCCAACAGCAGATTGGGTCGGTTAAAGCTTTCGATTATCTGATTCTCAGTTGGAATAGCCAGCAGCTTGCAGATATCTGCGCGCACTTTGGGAATGGCGGTAGCAGTTAAGGCAAAACAGGGAGTTTGCGGCCAGCGATTTCGCAGGGTGTGCAATTGACGGTATTCCGGCCGAAAATCGTGTCCCCACATAGAAATACAATGCGCTTCGTCTATGGCTATCAAAGCAGGGGGGCAGGTATCCAGAAGCTCCAGAAATGACTGCTTTAAAAGGGTTTCCGGTGCAGCATAAAGCAGCTTTAGTTTGCCGGATATAAGTTCACTGCGGACTTTTGCTTGTTCTGCCGCACTTTGCATGCTGTTGTGCATGGCTGCTGCAATGCCAAGTTGCTGCATTTGCATCACTTGATCTTTCATTAGTGAAATCATAGGCGAAACCACAAGAGTGCAGCCATCCAATATAAGGGCAGGTAACTGAAAACAAAGGCTTTTCCCCGAGCCTGTTGGCATTACTGCCAGAATTGATTTGCCCTCCAACAGCCCTGTAACAATCTCTTTTTGAGTGCTGAGAAAGCCACTGTAACCAAAGCGTTCTGCTAAAACCTGATAGATCAATGTTTCCGCATATTTCATACTTCACCTTCTAATTCCTTACTTTTGCATGTAATACATTCGTGTAATTATGGTCAAGAAAAATAATCGTATAGTATGACAAGAATGGTTACACGGATTGGACTGATTAACCGGATTAACACGGATTCGGCTTGACCTCTACAAAGGAGGTTAAGAAATTCCCTTAGTATCCTCATTACTTCCTCACGTCGTTACTTCGTTACTTTTCTCTACCACAAAATTCGTGTTAACACGTCCAATCCGTGTAACCATTAGCACTCTTTTAATAGGCATGCAATGAAAATTATTGACAAAATAAAGGAACATTCTGTAGTAGATACTCATAAATATCAGGCAAGGTGTGTATGGATATTATCTATAGCATTGGCCATTCCAAGCATGAGTCCGCAGCGTTGATGGAACTGCTGAAAGCGCAGACTGTGAATCTGATTTTGGATGTGCGCAGCACTCCCTATTCGCAGCGTTATCCCCAATTTAACCGTGAAGAACTAAGCCGCGAGCTTTCCCGGCAAGACATTGTGTATCAGTGGTTTGGCCTGTGGTTCGGAGCACGCCAAACCGATGAGGAATTCTACACACCCGCAGGCTGGTTAAATTACAGTTGGTTTACTGCCTCGCTGCTCTTTGCCGAAGGTGTCCGGCAATTGGATACATATCTGGTACAGGAGAAAAGGCCTTGTTTGCTGTGTGCGGAAAAAGACCCCTTCGATTGCCACCGTGCCATCATGGTTTGCCGGGCTTTGAGTTTGAAGGGTTACCATCCCAAACATATCCTGGCCGATGGCAGCATCCAGACACAAGCAGAGCTGGATATCCGGCTGCTGGATAAATATTTCCCCCGGCGTGAGGAAGGCAGTATTTTCGATCTGATAGAGGGCGAAACAGATCCGGAGACAATGTTGGCCGAGGCTTATTTGAAACGCAACGAAGCCATTGCCTGGCGTTTAGAAACTGCGGAGGATTGATGAAACTTTACACCCTCGGATTCGGCGGCAAGAACGCAGAAAACTTCTTTAGCACTTTGGAGCTGGCAGGGGTTAAGACTCTGGTGGACATCCGCTTAAACAACCGCAGCCAGTTGGCAGGCTTTACCAAAGCGGGTGATTTGGAGTTCTTTTTAGCCAAAATCTCCGGCATCACCTATTGCCACTATCCGCAATTGGCACCAGAGAAAGAACTGCTGGAGGCCATTAGAAGCAAAAAGATAGATTGGGATGTTTACACCCAACGGTTTGAGGCTTTGTTGCAGCAGCGAAAAGCGGACAGCTTTTTAAAAAAGGAACTGAAAACCCTCACTATGCCCCTTTGCCTGCTTTGTTCCGAGCCGGAAGCCACCTATTGCCATCGGCGTTTGGTGGCAGAGCGCATCCAAAAACTATTTCCTAAAACCGAGATTATCCATCTGTGACAAAAGAACTTATCCTGCTGGCAACCTCAAAAAAATACGGCAAATACTGCGTGGCCGGAATTGATACCACAAACGGACAGTGGTATCGCTTGGTTACCACCAATTCCGATGCCCATTATGCCATCGACGCCAAGGATTTGATTCTGGACAATGGGGAAATGGCAAAAAAGCTGGATGTAGTGCAGCTTGAGTTGGTTGACAAGGCGGTTACCTATTTTCAAAGCGAGAACTACATTATCCGCAAAAACGCTCCCTGGCATAAGGTTCGGGATGCCACTATTCAAGAAGTAACAGCTATCCATCCTCCCAATCGTGATGATTTTATCTTCTATGACACATGCCGCAAGCTGTCCCGCAGTTTCTATGCCGGGTTAAACTACAACCAGGTGCATTCCCTGCTGCTCATAACTCCAGACAGAGCCAAGGTGCAGATCATCGAGCAGGAGAACAGCCGGCGGGTGCTGCTGCAGCTTGTGTATAAAAACCGCAATTATGAACCGCTTCCGGTTACGGATTTTGAGTTCATCGCCCTCTGCAGTTCGCTGCATGCCGGCCTTTATCCCATGCAGAAAAAGGGCATTATGCTCTGCAGCGTGGGGGAATGTTTCGAAAGGGACCAGCATCACTACAAACTGGTGGCCGGCATAATGCTGGAATAGCAGGATTGGAATAACGGAACAGTCTCCCTGCCTTTACCAACATACAAGCCCAAAAAATACCTTGTCCATAAATTGCCACCATATCTTTATGCACTTATTGAAAAAACATCGCATTAACCCGACTTTACCACTTTAAATATGTACGTGCCTGTTCTACAATCATATAAGATTTTCGTGGGGACTACATATTTGTTGTTTTAGAGGTTTTATATCAGGGCTGGGGCTCATGTTGAGAGCCTTGAATATTTTCAGGTGGTAGGGTTCTGCCGAGCTGGTAATGCGCTCTATTACAGTTGTTTTATTTCTACGCATAGCCGAGATACTCACTCTTCTGTGTGTAGACATCCTGGCTCTCACGGTATTCCAGGAGTCATTTATCCCATCCTGGCGTAATTGAAGACAGATGGAGTTGAGAAGATGGTACGCCAGAACCGCGATGAAGATATGGGCTTCAGCTTTTTTTTCTGTGCGATGGTAGATGGGACGGAAAGCCAGATCGTGTTTGAGGCTACGAAAGGCGGCTTCTATCCGGTTCAACATCATATATGTATCCCATATTTGCTGCTCATCCCACTCGGAATAGATGAATATCGAAGCTCATCTCTGCGCTGTCCCCAAACGTGCGGTTGACACTGTATCTATCGCCGAAAAACGCATTAGTATCATTAGTCCTGAACCGCCCGCGTAATATTTGGGCTATCATATACTCAACCCCGTTCCCTACAATAAATACACCGAGGACTTCACGCTCTTCGGCGTCCTGGTCATCTCCATCCGCAAATATACCTAATAGGAGTTGTCTATGAAAGCTATCATCTGTATTGTCATGCTCGTTTTAATGCCTTTCATGGCATTTGCACAGTTACCCTTAAGTCCTCCAGGGATACCATCCGTTGCGATGTTTTAGGTACTGCTAATGGTTACCTCTACTACCAAACTCCCGTTGCATCAATGGTAGTTGTGCCGGTTTCTTCTGTTAAAAGCCTTTATCTTGGCAGATCTGACCTCGCGCCGCGCTTGTTAGGCGGTCAGGATATCCCTCTCAGCCCTGATTTTTACTGCTGCCAACATCAAATAGAACTATTTTTGTCACTTCTGCCTACTCATGCCTGCTTCTGCTATCTACTGCGACTGTTTTTTTACTTTTATCACCATTCTGACATCCTCCGGGATCGCACCAGTGTCCCGCATGCAAGAATGGTGACCCTCCATGCAAATTTGGGTGCCTCTTTACAGCGAATTTGGTGGCCCTTCAAAATACGTTATCAATACGGAATCATTCTGGATGAAGTCCGTATTGATTCTGCATTGATTCCGTATTTCAAGCAAGAGAATCGTTTGACCTAAAAAGAGCGATGACACCCGTTTGACCTAAAAAGAGCGATGACACCCGTTGTGCTTATGCAACGAGCTTTTCAAAGATTTCTTGCTTATTATATGATAACAAATTCTCTCTTTTTGGGTTAAACGGATATTATTTATCTTAGAGTTCTACAATAAGGTGCAACTATTTTTCTGGATGTGCAGCCTGTTTTTTCCGAATTTGCTTGACAAAATAATCCAAATGCAATACTGTGTGCTTATTACTTCCGGGTAGGCAGTTTTGCTTTTTGTCTTTGCAAAAAAAAAAGCGAGGAAAAACAAATGAAAATCGCCCGGATTATGCTCTGCGCCGCACTTCTTGTGATTGTAGCGGCACTTGGATCGCAAACACTTCAGTGGCAACATTACGCCAGTGGAAAACACATCCTCAGCTTATCCTCCGATTCCGAAAATGTGTATGTC